>JBNJHA010000085.1:0-8066 GCA_051748085.1 Thermodesulfobacteriota bacterium | reverse complement strand
AAAATGAAAAAAGCACTATTGACCTTCCCGGTCTTGAGCTTTGCCCTGCTTGCGGCGCATTCGCTCCGGGCCGGGGACAATTTCCTTTTCTGCGGCTGGCTGGGCATGGCGGTTTCCGTTCCTTTTTTGCGCACCGAGCCGGGCCGGTATGCCGCAGCAGCCATCCTCGGCCTGGGCGGTCTTATGTGGCTGGACACGTCGGTCAGGCTCATCTCCTTTCGCCTGGCCGCGGAGCAATCCTTTTTACGCCTGACAGGAATTCTGGCTGCTGTTTTGGCTTTGGTTCTGTTTTCCGTGTGGGTCCTTTTAAAAAACAAAAAAGATAACTGAACAAGGATAAGGCGGATAAAATCCACATCAAACTTCGAGGCCCCGCAATGTTGAGGTTCCCGACCTAGCGCACCGTTACTTCCTCCTTGATCCGCCCGCTCAGATCCAAAATCAGGTTTTTAACGGGCAAATCTGCCCGGGCACCGTCCATACCCTGGAGGACAATCCTTAAAAGCCCCTTGCAGCAGGGCACTTCCATGGAAAGCACGGTTATGCTTTTAATGTCCCCGCGGGAGAATATGGCCTTAAATTTATCCCGATAAGCGGATTGGTCGTCAAACTTGGGACAGCCGAGCAAGGCCACTTTTCCCGGAAGAAGATCGGAGTGATAAAGCGGGGATGCCGCGGGCGCGCAGTCCGCGGTTATCAAAAGATCCGCTCCGCCCAGAAAATCCATTTCCGGACGAATCAAATTGATCTGAACCGGCCAATGCTTAAGAGCACCCTTTCCTCCTTGTGTGCCGGGGGCTTTTTCCAGACCGGACAGAGAAAATCCGCCCGGACACCCCGATGCCTCCTGTCCGTCTTGGCCGGACTGCGAGATTTTTTGCACTGCCTCGGCGTCAAAGGGCTCGGCCTCGCGCTCAATCACCTGTATGGCCCCGCGGGGACAATTGCCCAGGCAGTGGCCCAGGCCGTCGCAATATTTGTCCGCCACCAGCCGGGCCTTGCCCTCAACAATCTCTATCGCCCCTTCCTTGCAGGCCGGAATGCACTGCCCGCAGCCGTCGCAGAGCTCCTCATCGATCTTTACTATGGGTCTTTTCATGTCCGTCTCCTTAATTTTCTAATTGTAAGCCAGCCCGGGAGGATCCCAAGTATCCCTCATAACATACTCGATTCTGACGGGAAATCCAGAACACAGTTTATGCCTTGGCGTTTGCAGCAAAAAAAATCACTTCTCCGTCATCCACATCAAACGTCGAGGACCCAAACTTTTTACCCTTCGGATCTGCTTTTGCAGCGGCCGGATCTGTGCCCGGGGCGGCTTCAGGTTGCTTTTTGAACCAAATCCGCTAGCATTACCTTGACTTGGATCAAAAAGGAGCGGAAATGGCGGAAACTCTTTCTTTGCAGGATGTTTTTCTTTTCCAGGGGCAATCCCCGGAGCAGGTGGAGAACCTGAAAAAAATAAGCACTAAAATCAATCTGCCGGCCAAACGGGAAATATTTGTCCAGGGAGACCCGGCAAGCGGATTCTATCTGATACTTTCCGGGCGGGTGAAGGTATACAAGCTGTCCCCGGAGGGCAGGGAACAGATCCTGCACATCTTTACCTCCGGCGAACCCATAGGGGAAGTCCCGGTGTTTTCCGGGGGAACGTTCCCGGCCAGCGCGGAGACCCTGGAGCCCTGCACCCTTTTATTCTTTCCCCGGGACAGACTGCGTTCCCTTTTTTCCGGAGACCCGTCCATGGCCATGAACATGCTCGCGGTCCTGGCCGGCAGGCTGCGCGAATTCACCCGGACCATAGAGAACCTGTCTTTAAAAAACCTGACCTCCAGATTGGCCTCCTATCTTATGCACACCCATTCCCCGAAACAGGGAACAGTAATCGAGCTGGGCATCCCCAAAGGGGTGTTGGCCAACATACTGGGCACCTCACAGGAGGCCCTGTCCAGGACATTCAGGCGCATGAGCGAGGCCGGCATCATCAAGGTCAACGGCAGAAGCATAGAGATTCTGGACCCGGAGCGGCTGTCCCGGATCGCGGAGGCTCTGGAAGAATTGGCATAAAAAAGGAGGCCGCTTTTGCAGGTTGCTATCGGGGATAATGTGGGAAAAAATCAGCGGTCGTAAATAAGATTTTTTTCTGTTTAACAAGGAAATTAAATTTGACGCGGTAAAACTGGAAAAAGGCCATTTCCGGATGGAAACTTCATATAAACTTCCTTATTGCCTGCCTTCGGCCACAGCATACACATCCTTTCGGTGCCGGATGCAAAAGATGACTATTACATCTTCATTTATCCTGTATACGACCCTGTAGTCTCCAACCCTTAGTTTCCAGTATCTCTTAAGTGTTTTCCGCAAAGGCAGGCCGTACTCAGCGGGCGCCACAAGAATACGCTCCTCAATAGCCTTTTTTATTCCCGCCTTTATGTCCCGGTTCAGTTTGGGGAGATCCTTGCTCAGGACATACGGATGGTATTTAACTCCATACTTCATCGTGACTCAAAGCGGTATCCAAATCAAAAGAAGCTTCCCGTTTCTCGGCGATTTCAGCCAAAGCAAGGTCTTCCCGCATTTCCATGGCCTCTTTTATCAGATCGCGAACGGCCATGGACCTGGAAATGCCTTCCTGCTCGGCCAGCTCGCTTACAGCATTATAAAGTTTTGTTTCCAGGGCCACATTGATTCTGGGATTTTTCGTGGGCATTTTATATTTCCTCCTTGCTTAAGGTGTCGCACTTATGGTCCACCCAGTCAAGTACACGGCACTAAGCGGCCTCTCTGCTTTGCCGGATAAAAAAAGGGCCGCCGCTTTGTCCACGCGACAGCCCTCAAGTGGTTGATTCAGTTGGTTTCCCCGGCTATTTCCCGGCCATCATGGCCTCGATGTCCTCCTTAACCGAGCCGATGGGCTTGATGTCGAACTTGTCCACCAGGACCTGAACCACATTCGGAGACAAAAAGGCCGGCAAGGTCGGCCCCAGGCGGATGCCCTGAACGCCCAGGCTCAAAAGGGCCAGAAGCACGGCCACGGCCTTTTGCTCATACCAGGCGATGTCATAGGATATGGGCAAATCGTTTATACTCTCCAGGCCGAAGGCCTCCTTCAGCTTAAGGGCGATCACGGCCAGGGAGTAGGAGTCGTTGCACTGCCCGGCGTCCAGCACCCGGGGAATGTCCCCGATGTCCCCCAGATCCAGCTTGTTGTAGCGGTATTTGGCGCAACCGGCCGTGAGGATAACCGTATCCTCGGGCAGGTTCTCGGCCACTTCCGTATAATAATTTCGCGTCTTGTGCCGGCCGTCGCATCCGGCCATTACCACAAAACGCTTGATGGCCCCGGATTTAACCGCCTCGACCACTTTATCGGCCAGGGCCAGGACCTGATTGTGGGCGAACCCCCCGACGATCTTGCCGGATTCTATTTCCTGCGGGGCCGGACACTTCTTGGCCATTTCCACGACCGGGGAAAAATCCTTTTCCCCGCCTTCCGGCCGGTCCTCAATATGTCCGGCCCCGACGTAATTGACCACGCCGGTGGTAAACAGTCTGTCCAGATAGGTGTTTTTGTTTTTCACCGGAATCAGGCAGTTGGTGGTCAGGATGATCGGCCCGTTAAAGGACTCGAACTCATCGCTTTGTTGCCACCAGGAGCCGCCGTAATTACCCACGAAATGCTCAAACTTCTTGAAAGCCGGATAATAATTGGCCGGGAGCATCTCCCCGTGGGTGTATACATCCACGCCGGTGCCCTCGGTCTGTTTCAAGAGCTCTTCCATGTCCTTCAGGTCATGCCCGCTGATCAATATTCCGGGATTTTTGCGCACCCCGATATTGACCTCAGATATTTCCGGATGGCCATAAGCGGATGTATTGGCCTCGTCCAGAAGGGCCATGGTATTAACTGCGGTTTCCCCGGCCCGCATGACCATATTGACCATTTCGTCCACGGAAAGGTCTTTGGTGGTCGAGGCCAGGGCCTCCATAATAAATCCGTAAATATCGTCTTTTTCCTTGCCCAGGATCGCTGCGTGATCGGCGTAGGCGGCGACCCCCTTGCAGCCGATAACCAGAAGTTCCCTTAGGGAGCGCACGTCTTCATTTTCCACTGCGGTAATGCGCACCTCGTCGGACAAAGCCTTGGCCTTAATCTCCTCTTTGTTTTCGGAGGACCAGGATGCGCAGTCCGGAAGCGGATCAGGCATATCCCCGTTCAGTTTTTCCCTTACCTTGTCCCGAACCTTGAGCCCCTGCTTGATGCGCTCCATGATCACATCGTCGTCCCAGGCCACATTGGTAATAGTAGTGAAAAGGGCCTTGCACACAAAGTTGCCCGCATCCCGATCCACGCCGCCTTTTTTTTGCAGCTTGTCCCCGTAAACCGAGATTCCCTTGGCCACATAAATAAGCAGATCCTGCAGATCGGCAGTCTCCTCCGGCTTGCCGCACATGCCCTTGACCGTGCAGCCCTGGTTCTTGGCGGTTTCCTGGCATTGAAAACAAAACATGATCATCCCTCCCGTCTGGTTATCTGTTGGACATAAGTTTTCGCCCTCTTTAAAAGCAAAACTACGTCCTCCAGCTTCTTTTTTCTTTGATCTATATCAATCAAATGATATTTTTCGCAATTTCATTTTTTAATTTCCTGCCTTGATCTTATATTTTTTTTATGCTTATCCTAAGAATAGACTCAAGGAGGAAATTTATGCGCAGGTATTTTAAACCCATCCTGTTTATCGCGCTTGGACTGTTGCTGGCCTTTCCCCTGTTCAGCATGACCTATTACACCATGGTCCGCACCTCTTCTCCGCAGTTCTGCTCCTCCTGCCATGAAATCGAATACGCCTACGACACCTGGAAGACATCCTCGCACGCCAACAATCCCAAGGGGTTCGTGGCCGACTGCATGGACTGCCATCTGCCAGCTCCGCACAACACCTTTGAATTCTTCTATTCCAAAACCTATCACGGATTAAAGGACGTTATTAAGCATTTTACCATGGATACGTCCCAATACGACCACGCCAAAAACAGGCAAGCGGCATACGCAAGTTTCAAAAACGAGCAGTGCCGCAAATGTCACAGAAACCTTCTGGAAATGCCCTATAAGCGGGGGGCCATGCTGGCCCATCGCAAAGTGCTCTATCCGGGGGACGGCTCGGAAAAAAAGTGCGTGGATTGTCACAATCACCTGGTCCATTTTCCCAAGGAAACCTACTCCTATGAACAAAGCGTCCGGGACCCGCAGTCGTCCGGTCTCTAACTGAAACGCAAAATCGCCCCAAAAGGAGGTATACCATGCGCGCTAAAAACTGTTTGGCGGCTGTTGTTGCCGGTGTCTTTCTAATTCTTGCTGCCACACAGGCCGGAGCCGAACGCCAGCCGGACATGGACAAGGAAAAGGAATTTCGGATCACCCGGGGAATGTCCAAACAAGCCCGGGCCTGTATCCAATGCCACAAGGAAGAAACCCCGGGTCTTTTCGTGGATTGGACAAATAGCGGCCATGCCTCCTCCAATATTAGCTGCCTGGACTGCCATAAGGCGGAGGAGCACGACAAGGACATTTCCAAGAAACACTTTGAGCAATACAAGAGATCGGACAATAAATGGGGTACGCAGGAGTACCGGACCCCGATATCCGCGGTGGTCACACCCAAGGACTGTTCCCGCTGCCATCCGGACGAAGCCGAGCAGTACGCCAAAAGCAAGCACGCCAACACCCTGGAGATTATCTGGAAAATAGATCCCTGGCTGAACGACGGGATGAACTCGGACTGGGAAAGGACCTCCGGGTGCTACTATTGCCACGGAACCATCCTCAAAAAGGATAAGGACGGCAATCTCGACTCTCAGACCTGGCCCAATACCGGGGTGGGACGCTTGAACCTGGACGGCAGCAAGGGCAGCTGCACCTCCTGCCATACCAGACACAAATTTTCCATAGCGGAAGCCCGGAAACCGGAGGCCTGCGGGCAGTGCCATCTGGGTCCGGACCATCCGCAGATCGAGATCTACACGGAGTCCAAGCACGGAGCCATCTATGACATGACCAGCGATGAGTTTAACTGGGAAAGCGCCCCCGGGACCTGGACCCCGGGAGTGGACTACAGGGCCCCGACCTGCGCATCCTGCCATATGTCCGGGGTAGCCGAGCTGCAGACCACGCACGACGTAACCAACCGCCTTTCCTGGGAACTGCAGGCCCCGCTAACGGTCCGCCCCTCGGAATTCGCCGCCTTTCCAGCGGATACGAACTGGAAGGAAGAGCGCAAGGACATGAAAATGGTTTGCCTTCAGTGTCATGGTGAAACCTGGGTGGATGACCATTACGCCAAGCTGGACAGGAGCGTAGAGGAGTACAACGAGGTCTATTTCAAACCGGCCAAGGAGATGCTGGACAAATTGTACGCAAAAGGACTTCTGGATGACTCCAAGTTCTTTGATGAGAAGCTGGAAGTGGAATACTATGAATTGTGGCACCATGAAGGCAGGCGGGCCAGAATGGGCACGGCCATGATGGCCCCGGACTATTCCTGGTGGCACGGCTTCTATGAGTGCAAGCTCCGCTTCAACGAATTCATGGCCGAGGCCAAGCACCTGTTAAAGACCGGGGAAAAGGCGCACAGATACGAAGACTTCCCCAATGCCAACGGGGATACCACCAAGCCTCCGGAACTGTTTGAATAAAAAAAGCCCCGGCATGCTGATCGCCGGGGCTTGTCCAAACTTAACATCGTGTTGAAAAAGTCCTTATTAAACAGGCTGTTCAAAAATTCCAAGTGCAAGGAGCAAAAAAAGTTCAAGGTCGCAGCGTATTTAGACATACGTTAGAGTTTGAACTTTTTGTAGCGACGCAGCAATTGGGAGATTTAGGGCAGCCTGTTAAGCCCATCCTCGGTATTGTCGGGAATGGGCTTTTTTATTAAAGCACAAAGTAGCGCAAAAAAGCCACCAATCCCATTCCGGCCAGGATGGACCCGACAAAACTGCCGGTAATCCGGGCCAGGGCCAGAGTAAGAATCGAGGCCCAAATAAAGGGATTGTCCGCATTTACGTGCATCTCTTCATTTTCCACCAAAATAGCCGGGGCGAGCAGGGCGGCCAGGACCGCGGCCGGAACCAGTTCCAGCCAGCGTACCAGCCAGGGGGCGAGGGATCGGGAAGAAAGAGAGGCTATGGGCAATACCCGGGGGATATAAGTAACCACCATCATCCCCACTATGATCCAGAGTACTACCTTCTGATCCATTGCATGACTCCCAGACCAAGACTGGCGGCCACAACCGTGGCCAAAAGCACACTCATCTGCCCGGCGCCGGCCAGAATAAAGACAACCGAAGCAAAAGCCGCCAGTAGTGCGGTCAAGTATTTAATAAGTGAGTCCAGCTGCCAGACCAATAAAACCGCGAACATGGCCGGCAAAGCGAAATCCAGGCCAACCGGCTTTACATCGGTGACCAGCGATCCGGCCACAAGACCGAGAATGGATCCGGCGATCCATGCACTCTGGGCTATCGCATTTACCGTGAACACCTCCGGCTTATGCGCCCCACCCTGGGAAAAGCTGCGCATATGCAGAGCAAAAGTCTCGTCCGTTAGCTCAAAGGCAAACCAAAATTTCTGCAGCCTAGTCCAGCCTTTCAAATGAGGAGCAAGCGCGGCGGACATTAGAAGATGACGCAAATTGACGATAAATGTGGTCACAATAACCGTGGCCGGACCCATGCCGGAGGCAAATAATCCCACTGCAACCAGTTGGGCGGAACCGGCAAAGACAATAACGGACATGAATATGGTATTGAAATCGGACAGACCGCTTTTTTGGGCCAGAACCCCGTAGGCAAAGCCCACCGGGAGATAGCCGAGGATGACCGGAAGGGTCTGCTGAAAAGCGCGGATAAATAATCCGGGTTCAAATTTACGACTCAATTTAGTAGTCATGATGAAATGTAAAATTAAAATACCCGGCAAGAAGAATGGTGGCGAAAAGGGATAAAAAAAAGCCCTGGCGACGTCCTACTTTCCCGCTCTTAAAAGAGAAGTATCATCGGCGCTGGAGG
>JBNJHA010000084.1:3696-8392 GCA_051748085.1 Thermodesulfobacteriota bacterium | reverse complement strand
TACGAGGTGGCCGGAAAAACGCTCAAGCTGAAAATCGAACAGGCGCTCAAATTCGGCAAACCCCTGGATAAATTTCAGGGGATGCGGGATTTGCTCCGGGAGACCGCCGAGGACAACCCCAATATCTCCGTAATCTGGATTGAAGCTGAAAACGGTCGGGTCTTATATGAGTTTAAGCGGGAAAAAGACACTGTAATTTCGGCACTTAAATCGGATCAAAAAACCTTCCCGGATTCGGAGACGACAAAAACAATTCAGGCCGAGAACAATTATCTGACCATTGTCCCCCTTAAAAAGTCCGAAGACCATATAATCGGCAGAATATACCTGGCCTTGCCGGAAAAGGTCGTGCTCGAAAGGATGGAAGAGATGGTCATAAACAATCTCGGTATCTTATGGCCGATCATCCTTACTACATCCTTTGCCCTGATATTTTTCCTGGCCCTGCTCTTGTTCAAGCCGCTGAAAAAAGATTTGCTGGGCATATCCAGGATACTGGACGCGACTGAAAAGTCAGACGGTCCCGAACATCCGGAAAGGGACGTTGCCTTCGCGGATATCAAAATGCAAAAGATAATAAATGAAATCGACATGGTCTGCATGCAGGTCATGGTATTCGTCGAAAAATACGAGGATTCGATTACGGATATCCAAAATTTGAACAAGGAAAGACAAAATTTCATGCATACTGCGGAAGAATTGTCCCGAAAAGGCAAAAGCCTTGCAAGCGATCTGCAGAATCTGGATCAGGAACTAAACGGAGATGAAAGGAAGACCATCAAAGCGATCACTGAAGAAAACGAGCACTTGAGCGAAATGCTGGATATTATATATGGCCTGATAAAGGACATGGAACAGATAACCCAGGAACACATGGCGCAAACCAATGTTTAAGGCTGACTCTGAATGAATTTTAAGCTCAATCTCAGAATAAAAGTATTCATCATTGCCGTGGTCATAATCGTAATCGGCCAGGTGGGTTTTTCCATAAAAAACGTGCAGCTGTTTAAAGAAAGCTACATACACACTCTGAACGCGAAATATGAAAACCTGGCGGTGTATATAAAAAAGGACGTGGAAAAGATACTCAGCGTGGGCATTCCGCTGACCAAGCTGATAAAGATGGAGGAAAGCCTGCACTCCATACTTGAGACCGGAAATGAGCTTGAGTTCATAGAAATCACGGACAAAAAGGACAACCTGCTCTATCTCGTAAACCGCGAAAACATGGAGCGCTTTGAGCCCGGGGCAAAGAAGTCGCTCCTGGACAAATCCGAAACCCTGCAGGCAATCCGGGATGCAGACCTGGATCCCAAGGATACCAATGTCGTCATTCCGATTACCAATCCGAAAACGGGGAACCAAGAAGGCTCAATAAAACTGCATATTTCTCCCCAAAAGATCCAGGACAAATCCGAGGAAATTCTTTTGGATATGATCACGGTCATTTTGACCTCGCTTCTTATCACTTTCGAGCTGCTGGGATTCTTCGTGGCCTATGAAGTAAGTTCCCCGCTCCAAAACATCTCCCGGCAGATGAGCAAATCCATACGCAGCTACGCGCCCATGTCCATACATTCCTTTCTGTTCATCGACGAACTCACGGACATCATCGACAAATTCAACCGGCGCATATACAGGCTGAAAACTCACCATTCCCTGCTTACAAGTGAAAAAAAATATCTGCCCCGGCTGCGGGAGGGAATAAACTGCAGGATCGAAAACCAGCTCGAGCTCGTAAAAAGTTTGAAAGACAGGCTCAAAAACAGCGGCAACAAAATGGCCGGCGGGTTCAGGCGGGAGAACCTGGATGGAATGTCCACGGCCCTAGTGAATTTGAAACAGCAATTAAACGCCTACTCAGAAAAAATCAAAACGGTCGAAATAGGCTTCTACTCCAAAGCGAGTACGGAAAAAACGCAGGGCATGATCTACTATGAATTTATCCGGCCGCTGGTTTTTCTGTTTATAATGGCCGACGGTTTTTGTCTTTCTTTTTTACCCATGTATATAGACAGCTTGTATGAACCGATGCTCGGCTTGCCCAGAGAAATGGTCATCGCTCTGCCCATTTCCCTTTTCATGCTCACTTTGGCGGCAGGCATGCCCATTGGCGGCGCGGTGACCGACAAATTCGGATGGTACGGCCCGCTTCTTTTCGGGATCCTTGTCAATGTAGTCGGACATGTTGCCACCGGACTCTCGACCAACATCCACCAGTTGATATTCTTCAGGTGCATTACCGCTATTGGATTCGCTTTGTTTTTCATGTCCTGCCAACAGTTCATAATCGCCAACACCAGCGTTAACAAAAGGGCCATGGGCATGTCCTCGTTTTTGGCGGCCTTTTTCAGCGGCGATATTTGCGGCACAGTTTTGGGAGGAATGCTGGTCAACCGCATCGGCTATTCATGGGTGTTCTATTCCAGTGCCGCGTTCTCCCTTATCACCTTTGCAATCACGTTCATGATATTCAATCAATACAAAGCGCAGCAGAAAAAGCCGAAAACGGATTCCGGGCATGGCACGGCTTACCTGCTGAAAAATGTTTTTTCCATTTTCAAGGACGGCGAGTTCTGCACCATACTTTTCCTGCAGGCCATACCGGCCAAAATGGTACTGGTCGGCTTTCTGTATTATTTCGTCCCCATTTATCTGAAATCGATTGGGGTTTTGCAAGCCAGCATAGGCAGGACCATAATCTGTTACGGTCTGGCCATGGTACTGCTCGGACCCGTGCTTTCCAAACTCCTGGGCAGAATCAGCTATAGAAAATATAATGTATTTATCGGCGGACTTATTACCGCCATTGCTCTTTTGGCCTTCAAAATGTATCCTTCATACATAATGATTATAGGCATAGTGTTCAGCATCGGAATAGCGCACACTTTTTCCATGTCTTCCCAGGCCGCGATCATTTCCGAAACGCGCCTGGTAAAAAATCTGGGAGCCGGCACCGGGATGGGAGTATTCCGCTTCTGGGAAAGAATCGGAAATATTTTCGGACCGTTACTTATAGGCTATTTTATCTCCATCCGGGGGTACTCGTTTTCCATTGTAGTGCTGGGAAGCATTTCCCTGGCACTAAGCCTGGCCTATATTTCCATTGTTTTGTATAAGACTTTCGGCCCGGCTGCGTTGTCCGATTTTTCAAAATAAAATAAGTTAAAAGAAATGGTTCGTTTCAAGAAATTGTACAAAATTTGTTGCCAGGGACCAGCAGGTAAGAATTAATACGCTGAGATTAAATGATTTTATTAAAAATAATTGAGTTGCCTAACCGTTGGGATAATCCAAATCGCTATCGCTATCGGGATCGCTATCGAAATCGAAAGAATATGTCATTCGGTGCGGGAGGAATCTTCGGCTTATGGGGTCGATTCCGATCCCGATAGCGATTTCGATCCCGAAGTAAGAAATACTAACAATATGAAATGTGTTGCACAGATTCTTGAGACGAACCAACACACGAATCAAGGGACATTATGCGC
Organism: Thermodesulfobacteriota bacterium; assembly: GCA_051748085.1. Lineage (GTDB taxonomy): Bacteria > Desulfobacterota > Desulfovibrionia > Desulfovibrionales > Desulfonatronovibrionaceae > CAYNNQ01. The sequence continues at coordinate 4,901 of JBNJHA010000084.1, read as the reverse complement.
GACTATTACGAATTTCTGGACGAAAACATTAACACCTGCATAAACGCGGACGTAGGTTTTTCCTGTCTGCTCTCCCCGCAGACATACGAGCTCGGCCGGGAAGAATGCGACGGCTTTTTCGCCCGGCATGAAAAAATAAAAAAATTTCAAGAGCAGACCCTCGATCTTTTTGAGGCGTCCTTAGAGGGCGATGCCGACCCGGAAATAGCCGAGTTGACCCTGAACGAACTTCCCGAGCATTTCGGCCGCGAATTCCATGAAAGTTTGCTCTCCGGCAAAAAATCCCTGCCCCTTTTTTTCAGAACCGACGAAGTCATACCGGGAAAGATATCGGAAATACAATGCCCCGGATCGCTTTGGGGGCTATACGAACAGGTTTATCAGCTCCTTGAAAATTTTGAATCCGAACTGGGAAAGTCCCGGCTGTTCAACAGCGGACTGGCCCAAAATTTTACGAACACGCTTAAGGACTATCTCCCGCGTCATCCGGTGATCCATCATCTGATCGACAACGCCTCGATTCCCGCGGGAATAAAATTCTTCATTCAGGCCACAAGGAAACGCGGACTCAAGTATTTCGGATACAGCAAGGGGATAACTTCTTATGACTGCAACTTCATCCGCGCGCATGCCTTTCACGGCCTTCTGTCGGACAATTTCTTCAAAAGTCGCCTTAGCGCCTATTTCAAAGACGAACTTTTCTACGACCTGCCTCCGAACATCCTTTTTGATGAAAAAATTCCCCTTATTTTTCCTTTCTGGGAAAAAACCAGGCAGTTTTACAGCCGGGAAATACGGGAAATGTTCCCGTTTACGGAACTCATCCGGCCGGAAGGCTTCCGGCTCGAGGACGATTCCCGGATCACTCCGGAAGAATTCATCAATCTCCCCAGAAAAAACAGGGACTATTACATCAAGTACGCCGGAAGCGACCTGGCTATTAACTGGGGCAGCAAGGGGGTATTTTATGCCGGAAGCCTGTCCAAGACAAAGGCCAAAGAGATCTTTGACTTGATCCAAAAAGACTATGCACACCAAAAATACTGGATCATTCAGAAAGGATACGCTCGCTCCGAGGAAGCAAGGGCGCTGACCAGGGAGAATGAACTGAAAACCGTACAATGCAGCTCCAAATACAGCGGATTCTACGGCCCCAATGGCCTGATGGGAATTTTGGTGATGCAGCGGCCTTTTTACAAGGTCCA
>JBNJHA010000084.1:0-3596 GCA_051748085.1 Thermodesulfobacteriota bacterium | reverse complement strand
TAAAAATTAATCCAGGGGGGATAACCATGCGAATCGGATCCATAATCAAAAAATTACTCGCCGCGGGTTTGCTGAGCCTGTTATTTGCCGTTCCGGTGCAGGTACAGGCATCCGGAGAGACTTTTAAGGTGGGTTATCTGGAGGGCGGGGATTACTGGCTTTTCGACCGGACCTTGCAGGCCACGAAAAACGCTCTCAAGAAACAAGGCTGGCTCGGCCGGATCGAATTCCCGGAGTCCGCGCATTTTAGCCCGGGCTGGGACAAGGGGGAGCCGGCCTGGAATGAAAAAGCCAATGAGCTCATGCAAAGAAAAGACCTGGACCTGGTTATCGGCATGGGAACCGATGCCACAAAAGCCCTTCTTAAAAACAACAACCATAAAACCCCTATACTCGGCATGGGCGTGTCCGACGCGCTCAAATCCGGCTTCATAAAAGATGAGAACGACTCGGGAATCGATAACTTCACCGTGCGCATAGTCCCGGGAAGATACAAGAGGATGTTCGAGATATTCCATCAGGTAGTCGGGTTCGACAATCTGGGTCTGATTTATCCGGACACCGAAAGCGGCAGGAAATATACAAATCTGGAAAGCGCCCGCGAGGTCGCAAAGGAAAAAGCGTTTAAAATAACCGAATATGTACTGCAAAGCGAAAAAGCAGGGGAATGCCTTAAAGGTATAAAGGAGTTGGAAAAACGGGGAATTGACGCCTTTTTCGTGCCTTCGCTGCTGTGCTTTGACTGGGACAAAAGCGATGTAGACCGGCTTTTTGAATCCCTGCGCGAAAAAAACATTGCCACCTTCGCCCGCAACGGCAGTCAGGATGTCCGCGCCGGAGCCTTAATGGGCTTTTCGACCATCGACTTCAGTAAACGGGGCACTTTTTTGGCGGACAAAATAACAAAAATACTGAATGGGAAGAAACCGAGAGAGCTTGTCATGAAAGACGATGCCACCCCCAAGATAAGCCTGAATATTCAAGTAGCTCAGAAAATCGGATTTGACCCCTCGTTTGAAATACTCGCGGCCACAGACGAAATATACGAAGAAATCATTTTACCCGAGGACAGACATAAAGAATAGCAGCCGCTATTCTTCATAGATCACATCGGCGGCCAAGATCAGGGAAACCGGAATCTGGAGATCCAGCAATTCCGCCGTACTTAAATTCAGGCTGATTTGCAGGTTATCCAGCTTCCGGACCGCCATCTCCGCGGGATCGGTGCCGTTTAATACTTGAAGAGCCATTTCCGCGCTTTCCTGGCCCATCTGGAAATAATCCACGCTCAAGGCCACTACCGCCCCCCGGCTCACTGAATTCGGATCCGCAGTATACACTGGCACCCTGTGCTTGAGACACACCTCAACCACCTCGTCCAGGACGGAAACCACCTTATTGTCCGTGGGTACATACAAGGCATCGCACTTTTTAAGGGCCGAATTGAGCTTGGCCTTGATTTCGCTTTCGTCCTTTACAACAATCTTTATCAGTTCAAAACCCCGCTGCGGGCATTTGTCGGTCATTATCTCCGCGATCTTCCGCGAATTCTGTTCATCCCGGGAATAAACCATGCCCAGTGTACGGCTCTTGGGCTGTATCTGCCGGATCAGCCTCAATTGCCGATCCACCGGACTCATATCACTCATCCCGGCCATATTGGTCCCCGATATTTGCATATTTTCAACAAGCCCGGCCTGTACCGGATCGGTAACCGCGCTGAAAATAATGTCCTTGTCTTTGAACCTGTTTTTGCAGGCTACAGCCGCAGGGGTGCCTATGCAAAAAACAAGTTCATAATCAGAACATTTTATCTCACTGACCGCCTTGTCAGCTCCCTTTTTTAGCAAATCATTTTCATTGAAATTTTGAAAAACCCTGAATTTGAAATCCTGGGAGCGAGAGTTCAGGCGTTTTATAAATCCTTTGCGCACGTCATCCAGGGCAGGGTGCTGCATGGACTGGCAGATGGCGATATTCCCGGCATACGCATCCACGCCGAAAAAGCAGATACACAATAACACGGCAAGAAGCAGAGCTGATTTTTTGAACATAGTCTTTACCTGACCCCGAGAGATAGGAAATATGGCATAAATAGAAATTTGCTATTCACTAAAAACACTTCATTTAAAAACCGATCAGATAATTTCAGTATTTTCCCCTGATTTTTTGATCCGTCTTTCAATCTCTTCCGGCGGAATTTTCTTTACCTGCCCGTCTTCCCATATCACTATCGGAGTCCCCGTAAGCTTGGCACGCAAAAGAACTTTTTTAGAAACCTGCCGAAAAGCCGCATTCGCCTTTTATATTAAGCAATGTGCATTATCTGTATCAACATAACGTTAAGAATCACTGGCGCGAAGAAGGAGCGTCCAGTGCATCCGTTTGTTGGGACTTTCTTTCTTCGGGATCGAAATCGGTATCGGGATCGAAATCGACGCTGTAGGCCGCTTGATCATCTCGAACTTGGTAACATCTTCCGCCGAGACGGCTGAGCATCGCGGCCATCCGTTCGAGTTCATCGGGCTATATCTCTTCGATCCCGATAGCGATCCCGATTTCGATTTGGATTATCATAAGAAAAAAGGGTTAGACAAATTTTGTCTAACCCCATAATTTTCTTTACTTGGTGGGCCATGGAGGAATCGAACCTCCAACCTTCGGATTAAGAGTCCGCTGCTCTGCCAGTTGAGCTAATGGCCCGTTTTTGTTACTCAGCCTTTCCTGCGCAACGAGTTAAGGTTTCTAAGCCTATCCCTTTTTGCTGTCAAGAAAAAAATAGGGAGGGACAAAATCCCCCATGCTTAAATTTCTAAAACACCTGCCGGCGGCCTGGATATTAGCGGGCATACTCCTTATTGCGGCTGGCGCCCAAGGTTTTGCCGACTCCGGGCCGCTCAAGACGGACATCGATTATGCCCGGCTTTCCGATCCGGAAAAGGGTACGGTCGCAACCATATGGATCACTCCAAAAGAAGACTGGCATACTTATTCCCATAATCCGGGTGAAATGGGCAAGCCGACCCGGTTCACAGCTAGATGCGCAGGAAAAACTCTAAAGACCTTCTATCCTCCGGGAACCGTCAAGGAATCCACTCTGGTTCCCGGAAAAAAAGTCTCCATTTATCCAGGGCTATTCCCTCTGTTCGTGCACTTGCCCCACAAACTGGAATGCAAAGAAATAACCGGGACCCTGGAACTTTTGCTCTGCTCCGATAAACGTTGCCTTCCCATAAAAAAGACCCTCTCTTTTTCCCTGCCGGCGGGCACGGAACTGCCGGAAGCGGAAAAAATGGACTGGTGGGAACAGTGGAAAAGACTGTCCTCCGACAAGGACCAGGATACCCAGAAGCCGTTGCCCGCGCCGCAAACTCGGTCGGCCCCCGCACAGGCGGCCCAATCCTATCCGGACTTCAAACCCAGCTCCTTTTCCCCCGGGCTTGAAGTCAAAAACCTGGGAAAAGCAATTTTCCTGGCCCTCATAGCCGGTCTGATTTTAAATTTCATGCCCTGCGTGCTTCCGGTTATAAGCCTCAAGCTGCGGGGCATGATGCCCTCCCCGGCCGCAGCCGCGGACCTGAAAACACAAAAAAGGG
>JBNJHA010000083.1:0-8546 GCA_051748085.1 Thermodesulfobacteriota bacterium | reverse complement strand
CGAAGATCAGGCAGCGGCTATGCAGAATATTCCGGCCAGCATGCATATCGACCCGGTAATGCGCCACTTCTTTTCTTTTTCCTTGAATAAAAAACCGCCGGCAAGCACCCCCAGAAAGATGCTGGTGCGCTTTATGGAGATGACGTAAGGAACTATTCCTGAATCTATCGCCGTCATTTGACACAGCAGACCGAGCGCGGTCAGCAGGCCGATCAGAAACAGCGGCCAGGGATTGCTTTTTTCCCCTGTGGGCATTTTTCTTTTGCGGGCGAAAAGCAGTGTCAGGGTGATGCCCGCGCCAATGACCGTCTGCACGCAAACGGCCCAGAAAAAAGGCGATGTTGCCTTGACTCCGATCTTGTCCATATTGGCGGCAACACTCCACAAAGCGGCAACTCCGAGCATCCAGCGCGGTCCGGAGTTCGCGAAAAGCGCTTTCAGCGGAGCCAGCACTCCTCTTTTTTTACCCAGCCCCAAAACATAGCTTCCACAAAATATCAAGACAATACCCAGATATCCTGAAATTCCCGTGGGTGATTCGTTTACCAGAAGCGGCGAAGTGATCAGAAGAAACAAAGGCGTGAAGCTGAGCAAAGGCAGCGTAAGGGACAGATCGTCCGAGCTTATTGCCCGTATGTACATGAAAGTGGCCAGAATATTCAATCCGGCTCCGATTGCCAGCGCCATCCAGAAATCGGGAGAAAGTGTCTTTGGCCAGGGAATAAGTAGTAATGCCGGCCATAAGAAGGGCAGGGACAAAACCTTCCACGCCCAGGCAACGGTGATTTCCCGGCTGCTGCCGAGGGCATGCTTGCACAGGGTGTCTTTTCCGGCTTCAAACAGCGCGGTTAAAAAGGAAAAAAGTATCCACATGAAATTTCCGCAAAAAATCGGGTGATTTTTTTAGGTTACTCGAGGTTGCGTGTGGATTTCGTTCAAATGATCCTTTCTGATATTCCTGACGAAAGGTTCGCAAATTTTTCTGTCCTCGCCAAAAGGGGGATGCTTGCCCCCTTTGGCGGGGCTTAGAAAATACAGAACCGAAAGTTCGGCAGCAAAAGGATCAGGAGAATAACCCGCAAAAATCCATGCATTCCGTCGAAGAGCCAAATTTAGTGTAGTGCATAGTTACACTTGGGTTATCATTACCAAGTTGTTTTTTAGACGTATTTTTTGCGATTTTGCCCCAGAAGGCAAAAAACTTCATAGGATATAGTCTTCCACCAATTGGCCAGTTCATGGGCGGTAATTGAATGAGGGCCGGGGCCGCCAAGAATATGAGCCTTGTCGCCGATTTGGGTCTCCGGGATGGCTGATGCGTCTACCGCGGTTAATTGCATGCATACGCGTCCGAGAATCGGGGCCCGTTTTTCATGGAGAAGCATCCAGCCGGTATTTGAAAGGCCGCGGCTGTAATTATCCGCGTAGCCGCAGGCGACTATGGCCACACGCATTTTTTGGGGCGCCTTGAAGGTCCGGCCGTAACTGATTGTCTGGCCCTTGTCGATATTTCTGACTTCCAGAACGGGTGCCCATACATGCATGGCCTGTTTAAGGTCCGCTCCCCTTTGTTCACGTTCATTGCCGTAAAAGGGGTTTCCGCCATAAAGGGCGATACCGGGGCGTTGAGCATCCAGATGCAGTTCCGGCCATCCAAGTATGCCTGCCGAGTTGGCCAGACATTTGCGGCAAACAATTCCCGATTGGCGCAGTGCAGCATCGATTTCCAGCATTTTACAGGCCTGATATCTGGTATATTCATCTTCGCGCGGATTATCCGCTGCGGCCAGATGCGAGCAAAGATATACTGGCCTTATGCCGGGCAACCGATTGACTGTCTCCGCCACCTGTTCTGCCTGATCCGGATCAAAGCCCAGTCTGGACATGCCGGTCTGGAATTTAAGGGCCACAGGCAAGGGAGAACCGTTGCCGGTGTCGTCCAGCTTTCGGAGCTGTTCAAAGTTGCCGATAAAAGGAAGCAGGGAATAATCGATTATATATTGATAATCCTCGCTGTTTATCGGCCCCAGAAGAGAAATTATCTCGCCTGCGAAAGGCGTCAGGCGCAGGGCCGCGGCTTCGGAAACCGTTCCGACGGCCATGGAGCGGGCTCCGTATTCGGCAAGCATTCTGGATATCGGGGCCAGACCGTGGCCGTATGCATCGGATTTGATAACCGGAACAGGATTTTTACATTTTTTTTGAATTAACTGCCAATTATGTTTGACGGCATCAATATGTATTTTTGTTTTTAACTCATTATACCAGATTCCCATCTTTGCCTCCCATCTTAATCCGCGACAATCAGCATCCCGGCGAATCAACCGCCTATAGCGGACATTATTTTTTGACAGACACTTTCATTTTGCTGCTGGTGTTCCTTAAGAAGTTTGTATCCGAGCGGTTTGTCTTTTGCCGCCGTTTCAACGACTTTTTTAAATTGAGCCTGGCTTATTTTCGGGGAACGCAGCAGCCCGCGCAGCAGGTATTCCTTGTCCGAAAAAAGACAGGTTCTAAGCCGCCCGTCCGGAGTTACCCGCAGACGGTTGCATTGGTTGCAAAAATGATTGCTTAAGGGAGAAATGACACCCAAGCGGCCTTTTCCTTCCGGGAGGGCGAATAACTTTGCCGGGCCGCTGGTTTTTTTGTGTTCGGGGACAGCTTCCAGGGGGGTTATCTTCTGCGCCGCACTGAGTATATCCTTGCATGACCAGTAAAAATCCTGGTTCCACAAAGTCTTGCCGCCCACAGGCATGAATTCTATAAAGCGGACATCCAGGGGGTTATTCAAGGCGAAACGGACAAATTCGGCCAATTCATCATCGTTTATGCCTTTTAAAGCCACGATGTTGATCTTTACCCGAAATCCAGAGGCCAGAGCGTCGTCAATCGCCTGCCGCACGCGCTTGTACAAATCTCTGCCGGTTATTTTCTCATATTTTTTCCGGTTAAGGGTGTCCAGGGAAATGTTCAGGTGTTTGAGCCCCTTCCGTCTTAAGGTATCAATTTTCTTTGCGAGCAGCGTCCCATTCGTGGTTATGCGCAAGTCCATGTCCGGATAGTCGGAACGGATCATTTCGACAAAGCTGATAAGCCCCTTGCGGGCAAACGGCTCGCCCCCGGTCAGGCGCAATTTGCTGACTCCGGTATCCCCGGCCGCTGAAATTATGCGCAGCATTTCTTCGTAACGCAGGATGCTCTCGTGCGGAAGGAACTTGATGCAGCGGCTGTCCCGGCAGTAAAAGCAGCATAAATTGCAGCGATCAGTTACACTGATGCGCAGATAGTTTACTCCACGGCCATATTTGTCGACAATCATAAATTGTTCTCTTGATGTTTCATTATTGAATCCCTTGAACCGTTCGCTTCGCGCAAGGGACAAAGTTTGTCAGGGAAAGAGCGTGTTTAAGTTTGCCGCCGGCCTTAATCCGGAAGTATCCACTCCCTTTCCGGATAGATGTAGCCGGCTGCTTCCGGGCCGATAAAAAATTGTCTGTCCTGATCGGGAAAATGATAGGCATACAGACATTCGCGCAATTGCCCGCGCTGCAGCCGGTAGGGGTCCTCTCCGCAAACCGGGTTGTAGATGGTGCCCAGGCAATCGGTTTCCGAGCGCATGTAGAGTATATCTTCGGGCGGCTGCGAATTTTTTTTGAGAATGAAACGAAGCAATTCGGGGTCGGCAAGAAGCTTGTGACATTTCATTTTGAATCGGCATGGCCTGTTTTCCAGGCATGGGGCACACGCGGGCACGGTTTGGAAAATGTTGTGCCCGGAACCGTACGGTCCGGTTTCAAAACACCAGGCCGAGGAAAAGAAAAAGGCCCATACCGGCACGCCCAAATGTGCTGCCAAATGCATTGGTCCGGTATCCGGAGTGAGCACTGCGGCGGACGAGCCGATTTTGTCCACCAGATCGGACCAGGATGTTTTGCCTGTCAGATCCTTCAGGTTGCGCGAGATGCTTCGGGGCAGATATTTTTTGAGTTCCGCGGCTTTGGCGCGATCCTGCTCACCTCCGAGCAAGACGGCCGAAGAGGCGTTGGTTCTTTGCAGCAAACTGAATATCAAGCCGCTTAAAACCTGGGCGGGAATGGATCTTCTCTGGTTCCTTCCGGCCAGGACAACCGCCAGTTCATCTCCGCCCGGCCCTGGACATGGATTGATGCGGTCCGGATGAACCGGTTCCGGCGCATGCAGTCCCCAGAGATCCACGAGGTTTATAGGCGATTTTGTCCTGGAGCGGGTGAGATTAAAGGCCATTCGTGTCCATTTGCTTTTGCTCGGCTGGCCGTTGATCATCAGGTAACCCTGTGTTTTTTCCGGAGGAAATAATCTGGCCAGGGAAAAATTCAGTCCGGAAAAGTTGAGATTGTATACCTGGTCGAAATTCTCGGCCAGCAGGGTCTTAAAAACTGCTTGAATTTTTTTCAGACGTTCAGCAGGGCAAAATTGCTTTCCGCCATGCGCGGGAAGGGTTAATATCCGGGCCCCCGGATATATTATTCCGGCCAGTTCCCGCAGGGAATGATCAATAAGCAGACAGACTTCCCCGGCCCTTTCCAAAGACAATATAAGACGTTTGCTTTGGATCAAATCGCCCATTCTGGCCAGTTGCACAACAAGATATTTATTTTGCGGCATGCGGAAATCCTGAAAATATGCGCTGAATGGTTAGCAAAAATTTTCTTTTACGCCTGTAAGTCCCGGACTGCAAGGGCGAGACTTTCAGTTTGTAAATTGCCGTCGCGCTTTGGTTTACAGGTTGAGCTTGATCGAGTAAACGAAGGCGATGAATTATTTCCCATTGTTTCTGGATTTGTCCGAACGGATTTGCCTGGTTGTCGGAGGTGGCCGCGTCGCATGCAGGAAAATTAAAACGCTGACATCCTGCGGCCCAGCCGCGATTCGTGTTGTTGATCCCTACGCGCGAGCGGACGAGGTCTGCGCGCGGGCCGGAACAGAGGACATTGAATTTATCGAACAAGCCTTTACCTCCGATCTGTTGCGGGGAGTTAGTCTGGCTTTTGCCTGCACCGCGGATAAAGAAGAAAATCTGCGGGTTTTTAGAGCATGCAAAAAGGCGGGGGTCCCCTGTAATGTGGCGACATGCGAGGGCGGGGACATGATTTTGCCGGCTTTATTTTCCCGGGGAGATTTGAATATAGCGGTGTCCACTTCCGGCGCGAGTCCGGCTCTCAGCCGCCGGGTGAAGGAAAAGCTTGACCATGTTTTTGGACCGGAATATGCCCTGTTGGCTGAGCTGCTCCGGGCGATCCGCGAACCGGTTCTCCTGCAGGATAGATGTCAGAATGAGAACGCCGAGATTTTCAGGCGGCTGGTCGAGGACGATGTCTTGAAGGCATTGCGTGATGGGGACAGGCAAGGATTGATTCGCATTCTGGAAAAGGAGCTTCCGGCATCCATGCAGGCCGGTATAGGAGATTTGGTTGATGCTCTTGTTTAAGCTTTTTGATTTGAGCATTGTATTTTTGTATTTCACCGGAGCGGCTGTTTATCTTTACGGATTCACGGCCGGCAGGCCGGGGGCGAAAAAAGCGGCTATCCGTCTGGCTATAGCGGGCTTTGTGCTGCATTCTTTTGATCTGGCGGCAAAAATTTATTTGCCGCAAGCCCAGGCTTTGACCCAGAATCAGTTTTATTTCAGTTTTCTGGCCTGGATATTTCTGCTGGTTTATTTCGCCATGTGGTGGAGAATAAAGCTGGAATTTTTAGCCTTGACCGCTGCTCCGCTGGCTCTAATCCTGTTTACCTCTTCCCTGGCCGTATCCCAGGTCAAATTGGATATTCCTGATTCTTTGAGCTGGCTTTGGTTCTGTCTGCATATAGGCTCACTCTTTTTGAGCATGGGGCTTTTGGCCATGGCTTGCGGAGCGGGCATCGCCTATATTTTCCTGGAGCGAAAAATAAAGACCAAGGCAAAGCTGGACGGGTTTTTAAAAGACATGCCTTCCCTGAACGCTTTTGACCGGGTCAACAAGCTCGCGGTTTTATGGGGCTTCCCCCTGTTTACCTTAGGCCTGCTTTCCGGATTTACCTGGGCGGCCATCGCCTGGGATAAAATTTTTTCCTGGGATCCCAAGGAAGTCGTTACCATCGGCATATGGCTGGTCTTCGCCTATCTTTTTCATCAAAGACTGGCTTTTGGATGGCAGGGCAGAAAAACGGCCAAACTGGCCATATTTATTTTTGCCGTCAGTGTCGTGTCCCTTTTGGGCATAAATTATTTCTTATCCACTCATCATACTTTTAGACCATAAATGGATCATACAATATACTTACTGGGAATAAACCATAATCGCGCTGACGTTGATGTCCGTGAGAAGTTTGCGCTGACCAATATGGACCCTTCCTTTCTCTTTCGGGAGTGTGCCTGCATCCGTGAGGCCCATGTTTTGTCCACCTGCAACCGGGTGGAAATCCTTTGTGTGACTGACAGGCAGGAATCTGTTAAGCACCTTGAAATTCTTGAAATATGGGCGAACGAATGCGCCGGCGACATGCGGATTTTAGAGGAACACGCCTATGTCCTCGAGGATGAAGATGCGGTCGAGCATTTGTTTGCCGTTGCTTCCAGCCTCGATTCCATGGTGCTTGGCGAGCCCCAGATTCTGGGTCAGCTGAAGGATTCGTATCGAAAGGCGGTATATCACAGAGCGCCGGGGCCGATTATAAACCGCCTGCTTCACAAGTCGTTTTCAGTGGCCAAAAGGGTGCGGACGGAGACAGCGGTGGCCTCCAGCGCGGTTTCTATAAGCTATGCCGCTGTTGAACTGGCCCGAAAGATTTTCGGCGAGCTGGAAGGGAAAAGGGCCATGCTTATCGGGGCCGGTGAAATGGCGGAGCTGGCGGCTACCCATCTGTTGAATTGCGGGGCCTCGGAAATCCTGGTCGCCAACAGAACTCTCAGGCGGGGGCAGGAACTGGCCGCAAGGTTTTCCGGGCAGGCAGTCTGTTTCGAGGACATTGCCGAGTATCTGAGTCAGGTAGATATCGTGATCAGTTCCACCGGCGCGAGCTCCACGGTTATCAGTGCGTCGCAAGTTCGAAAGGTGCTCAAGAAAAGAAAGAACAGGCCCATGTTTTTTATTGATATCGCGGTTCCCAGGGATGTGGATCCGGACGTGAACATGCTCGATAATGTTTATTTATACGATATCGACGATTTGAAGGAAGTCGTGGAAGAAAATTTGGCCGGGCGTAAAGAAGAAGCCCGCAAAGCCCGTGAGCTTATACAGGCTGAAAAAGACAAGTTCATGGGCTGGCTGAATGAACTTGACCTGACGCCGACTATAAAATCCCTGCTCGACAGCGGCGAGGAAATAGCCAGGAAGGAAATAAAAAAGACTCTGCGCTCCATGGGACGTTCGGATGAAGCTACCGGTCAGGCCCTGGAAACCATGGCTTATTCCCTTGTCCATAAATTATACCGCGAACCGATCGTGTTTTTAAAGCGCCGGGCGCAGGAGGAAGGTTCCGCAAGTCAATTTATCCATCTTGCCCGGAGGATGTTTAATCTGGACAAGGAAGATATTCCGGACAATGCCCATCAGGATCGCAAGAAATACAAGGAGTAAATTTGATGCGTTGTTATATGGTGGATGAAGTCAGCCCCGAGGACGTGGGCAGGATTGAGCAAAGGCTGTCTGAAATGGGTTTGCAGGGAGGGTTGCCGGGCATTTATAAATTGCCGGTCCCCAGGAACATGCTCAGCGATATCCGCACGGAGCATTTTAGCGAATGCGGTCCGTATTACATGGCCCTGGAAACTGATGAGGGCTGGATAAAGCTGGAGTTTCTAGTCCGTTCCGAGGAAAAAATTCGCTGCGCCTGTGTGGGATACGCATCTCCTGAACTCAGAATGCACATGATAAACTATATGGACGGTCTGCTGGAGGAACTGAAGGTCAAGACCTGAAAATACGGGCCGTATATAGAAGCGGTGAATTTGGGGCGGTATTCAATCTAACCTGTAAATATGCTCTCCAGTCCAAGCACCAAAGCACTTTTGTGCATTATGTTGTCACAGCTTATAAGTTTAGCCCGCAAATTCCAGCAACAGGCAATGTGCAACGCATCCAGTGTCCTAAGAGCGGTTTTCCCGGCGGAGAGCCATTTTTCGACCTGCTTAAAACAACTTGAGGGAATCGTTATCGGGATCAAAGATATTTTGGCAGCAAGTCAAATCCCAATAACGATTCCGGTTTTAATTGTTCACACGTATTTGTTCATCAAAAAACGATATTCTCCGGCCGCGAAGCGTTCCCTCAGAATGACAGTCCAGAACCTCGAGGCAGAGTGCTTTCACATCCGAAACCGAGAACTGGCCTCCTCGTATTACTGACTGCCTGTTCCCAATTCGACCTGAACCTGCTGTAACAGATCCATGGCCTGAATCATTTTGGCGCTTTGTGCTTCCGTGTTCACCTGCGAGCTGAGCATGGACGCTCTTTGGGCCATTTCATGCAGAGAATTGGCCAAGACCATGTTTTTGGTCTGGCGGGGCAGATTTTTCAGGCCGCTCA
>JBNJHA010000082.1:5217-8671 GCA_051748085.1 Thermodesulfobacteriota bacterium | reverse complement strand
GCAAGAGCAGCCCCGGAACTCATCCCGACAAACAGACCTTCTTCCCGGGCCAGACGCCTGCACATTTCAAAAGCGTCCTCATCCTGAACATGCATGATACCATCAAGCTTCTTTTTGTCATATATCCCAGGAGGATAAGACTCGTGCATATTTTTCAGCCCCTGAATCTTATGCCCCGCATACGGCTCTATGCCAATGACCTTTACTTGCGGATTAAACTCCTTCAAGCGCTTATTTATGCCCATGACCGTTCCGGTCGTCCCCAGACAAACGGCTGCGTGCGTTACCCGGCCGGCGGTCTGTTCCCATATTTCCCGGCCTGTACCGGCATAATGAGCATCAATGCTGGCCGGATTATTAAACTGATCCATCAAGACATATTTTTCACTCTCTTCTCGGGCAAGTCTGTATGCTTCCTCTATGGCTCCATCCGTTCCCAGATGTCCGGGCGTCAATTCAATCCGTGCTCCATAGGCCCGCATTATGCGCTTTCGTTCCTCCGAAGCCGAGGAAGGCATCAATAATTTGAGTTTGTAACCCTTGACCGCGCAAACCATTGCCAGACCGATCCCGGTATTGCCTGAAGTGGCCTCTATCACGGTCTTATCCGGAGTAAGCTCCCCAGAATTCTCCGAAGCTTCTATCATGCTCAGGGCAACCCGGTCTTTTATCGATCCGCCAGGATTTTTCATCTCCAGTTTGGCCAGTATGGACACATTCTGATGCGGATTCAACCTGGAAATACGGACCAACGGGGTGTCGCCGATAAGTTCTATGACATTATTCTTCAAAATACACCTTTGTAATGATTGACTCTACACTAAACGATTCATCTCCGGAAATTCAAAATCTTCCGGATTTAGAAATATCAGGTTTCGGGTGCAGAAATGATATTTTGTATCTGTTCACCAAACTTTTTTCGTGTGCTGAATAGTTACGATATTCTTGGTGTTTTCGGACAAAAAGTATATACAAATTTTATTAAGAGCTTGTCATAAAATTGTAACAATTGTATGTCAAAGTGTATGTATATGAATAACACCAAGAATTTGGTGAACAAATACAGAGACTGAAACCTAGCCCAATTTCCAATCACAAGCAATAACGAGGATGTCTTCATGGACAAAAACAAAATTGAAAATTTGACTGAAAACAGCGAGATTGTGGCTTTTTTGCGGCTCTTGGCCGACAGTCTGGAAAAAGACGAGGAAAAACTTCCGGATTATCAACTGCCCTTGAAAGGCTTCAACAAAATGAAGCTAAGCATCAAGAAAAAAGGCACGGGCTACAAATTAAAATTGAAAATCAACCTTCCCGGCGAAGAAGAAGATAACGAGGAAGATTACAGTTCCTTGAAAAAACGGATGAAAATTTACTTCAGGGAGATGAAAAAAGCCCTGGACAGAAACTCCTTGCCTTCCTCCGAAATAATTTCCATATTCCTTGAAGATTCCCGAAAAATGATTCAACATACTGGAGAGGACATGGGCGAAGAATTCTATCCTGCATATTCCGATGCCTGCGAAGCCCTTGAACAGGCCTATGCAAAAAAAGACATGCCGGGGATAACTGCCGCATACAACGCTCTGGAAGAACAAAAAAAAATCTGTCACGATAAATTCAAATAAAGGACAACTTTTTGTCATGCAGGCAAAAGACAATAAGATTAAACAGGTATACAACCTGATGCCGGAAAAAATCCCGGAGGAAATAACCGAGGAGGATAAAAAAATATTTTTCTCCATTACCTCGGAAGAACTGAATAGGGAACAGATCCAGAGGATAAAAAAACCGGAAAGGAAATATCCGCACCAGAAGGTAGTCCT
Organism: Thermodesulfobacteriota bacterium; assembly: GCA_051748085.1. Lineage (GTDB taxonomy): Bacteria > Desulfobacterota > Desulfovibrionia > Desulfovibrionales > Desulfonatronovibrionaceae > CAYNNQ01. The sequence goes on along the minus strand of JBNJHA010000082.1, from coordinate 6,845 downwards.
CGCCACACATTGGCATCCTGAATTCGTGCCCGTAGAATTGGCCATGCAGAGGATGCACGCCATGTTTCCAGGGCTTAAAAAGGAAATGGTCATCCCCACGCAGCACAACGAACTTCTATCCTACAAAGAATACAGCGGAGTGGAAGTTGACTGCTACGCCCAGGGCTTCAATCAAAAGGTACAATTCCTGCTGCATTTTGAAAAACAAAAAGTAGAAAACGCCGCAACCCTTCGAGCAATGTTGGAGCACACCCGAAAATACAGGGCCTCCCAGCTCTTTGATTTTATTCACGCCATCAACGGCAAGGACGATCAGAAACTGCAAAAAGCCGCGCAGGAAACAGGAGCCGGAGAAGAGCTGATTAGATTCACCAAAACTTATGTCTCTAAAATCGAAATACTGATTGAGGAAAATTACGCACGACTGCCCGTAAACAGCATTAAAAACAAAATATTGCGCAACTTTTTCGACAGTCTTAGAACCAAATACCCGAACCAGCTGATAAACAGGGTACAGACTTTTTTGAAAGCGATAAAAATACTGGTCAAGGCGGATTTCAATTTAAGCTATTTCTACCGGGCCACGGAAATAATCGAAGAAACCAGATTGCACGGCGGGGGAATTATAATCCCTCATCCGGAACAATTCTGGCCTATTTTGCTGGCTGAATATGATGTGGACGGCTACGAAGTCTGGAATCCTCAGTCCCAGCGATACACGGAATTTTTGATCTCAGTGGTAAACCGCAAAAACAGGGAAAGACGAAATTCACAAAAAGAACTGCTTATTTTTATGGGCGACGATACACATATGGGAGAAAAAACCAAAGATCCCGCCTATCAAAATAAAACAAAGGCGGACAGAGAGATCGGATATCAGCCTGCATGGGACGACCTGGTGATCAGAAAAAAACTGATTACTTCACAAGTCAGCCGTTCAAGGACAATAGACACCTATAAAGAGCGGCTGGCCGGTTAATTGCCCGGAAAGTCAAATACAATCAACTGCGGCTGAAATCTTGAACCTTGAACGTATATCCTTCCCGGTTCCCGGAAAGACGCAATAAAATTTATCAGGAGAAACAATGTCCAAAGACCAGAAATTTTCCCATGAATCCATCCAGGACGCGCAATCGATCAAACAATTTCTGCAGGCTCTCGAAGATGGCCTGGAACAGGGTACCCTTCATTTATCCAACCATTCCGAAAACATAGACATGTTCCCCCAGGGGCTTTTAAAATTCAGCATAAAAGCCAAAAGAAAAGACGAAGCAAACAAAATTGTCTTAAAAATCGAATGGAAAGATAGCCGAAGCAATGAACTAATCTCGACTGTTCCGGTAAATATAAGCACATCCGGCTAATATTCAGGGACGGCTTTCTGGTTTCCATCCGGAAAAGGCCCTTTTCCAGTTTAACGGCGTCAATTTCGTAATTATTCGATCACATATTAAGATACGCTCGCTCATAATTACTCAGTTAAACAGAAAAAAATCTCATTTCCGAACCCAAACTCTGATATTTCTAAGTCCGGAATTTTTGAACTTCCCGATAAGAACCTTCTAAAAAATTAACGTACAAAAAATATGATTTCATTTGAGACAATTCAGGAAAATTTTTATTTCATG
>JBNJHA010000082.1:0-5117 GCA_051748085.1 Thermodesulfobacteriota bacterium | reverse complement strand
TCCGGAATTTTTGAACTTCCCGATAAGAACCTTCTAAAAAATTAACGTACAAAAAATATGATTTCATTTGAGACAATTCAGGAAAATTTTTATTTCATGGTTCTGGAGGTGAAAAATCAGGTATACAATACTTTTGATTTCATGAATTCGCCCGAACCGGATCTATATGAAAAAATTATCACCAAAGATGATTACATAGATAATCTGAAAAACATTATAGAAAGTAAATGCTTTTCAAAAATACTGCCGTCATCCGGACTCATCAAGAAAGAAATAAACAAGATCCGGGCAATCCACATCATAACCGTCAATCTAGAAAGAATCGGTGACTTTTGCGTCAATGTTGCCGAACAAATGAAATATTTGAGCAACTATAAGGTCCTGTACGGGTTTGACTACGATGAAATGCTGACGGAAATAGTCCGAGGTTTATCGAATATCAATCCGGCCATGCGCAAAAATGATCTGACTCTGACTCTGGATATCTGCCGCACAGAAAATAATCTGGACAAAATGTATAAAATCCATTTTGACCGTATCCTGCAGGAACTCTCGGAAAAACGAGTTCATCCCGGGGATCACATAACTATTTTGTTCATCATCCGTTACCTGGAACGTATCGGGGATTCCCTGCTGAACATTGGAGAAGCCATACTGTTTGATATCATAGGCGAAAAAATCAAAATAAACCAGTTTCAGGCCCTGCAGCAAAACCTGGATCAAACCGGATTTAACGGTCCAATTTCCGAAGTCGATTTCCAGGGTATCTGGGGGTCGAGATCGGGCTGCCGCATAGGAAGAGTTGAGGACAAACAGAAAAATCCGGACAGCGCCCGGGGCAGCATTTTTAAGGAAGGAGCGGCCGGCAAAATCTCCAAGGAAAAGGAAAATCTGGAAATATGGCAGGAAAAATTTCCCGGACTGGTGCCCAGGGTATTCAGTTACCAGCAAAACAAATCCGAAGACAAGGCTTCAATGCTTCTGGAATTTCTCCCCGGTTGCACGCTGGACGAGGAAATACTTACCTCGGAACTCAGCACTCTGAAAACGGTTTATTCCAGGCTGGAGCAAATAACAGCCCGAATATGGAATGAAACGTTAATAAAGGAAAAGACCCCCACCGATTATGTCCGCCAACTACGCGAAAGAATGGACGCAGTGCTTCAGGTTCATCCCACTTTCGCGCTGCAGACGCAACAAATCCAGAACACGGAAATAAACTCAATCACATCTCTGTTGCAAAGCGCGGAAAAATTTGAAGCAAACCACCCCTCGCCTTTAAGCATTTTCATCCACGGCGATTTGAACGTAAACAATATCGTCTATGATCACCGAAACGACAAAATACATTTCATTGATTTATACCGTTCCCGGCAATATGATTATGTTCAGGATGTATCAGTATTTTTAATTTCCAACTTCCGCATTCCGGTTTTTGATCGCCATTTGCGCAAGAGACTGAACTGGGTAACCCGGCAATTTTATCTGTTCGCGCGAACCTTTGCCGACAAAAACGGCGATATTAACTTTGACGCAAGATTAGCCCTGGCCCTCGCCCGCTCTTTTTATACATCCACGCGGTTTGAACTGAATCAGACCTTCGCCAAGGAAATGTTCCTCAGGGCCCATTACCTGCTGGTGAAGCTGTCGGAATTCAATAATAATTTATCCGAGTTTCAGCTACCTGAAAATATTCTTTATTACTGAATATAATTTTTAGACTTTGTTAGTGGATTTTATTTGCACTCGGATGATGAATACAATCGGCACAAACAATCACGCAAAAAAACAATAAAGAGTAAAAAAATGCGCATAGGAGTTGTAGGCACCACAAACGGCTGGTCATCGGAAAAACTGGCTGACAAATTCGAAGAAATCACCGGCTTTCGTTTGCTCGTGGACATGGACAAGTTCTGTGTCGACCTCAATTCAAAAAAGGCCATGTATAAAAATATAGAACTTACCGAATTGGACGCCCTGGTAATAAAAAAAATCGGAGCCCGCTATTCCCCGGACCTTTTAGACCGTCTGGAATGCCTGAGATATTTGCACGAAACCGGACTGCCCGTATTTTCATCCCCCATGAGCATAATGCGCGTCCTGGACCGGCTCAGCTGCACCGTGACTATGCAGAGAGCCCAAATCCCCATGCCGGAAACAACAATCACCGAAGACATAGACAAGGCCCTTGAAACCGTAGACAAATACGGTCAAGCGGTACTCAAGCCCCTTTATTCATCAAAAGCCCGCGGAATGTGCCTTGTCGAATCCGGAAAAAACGCCCGGGAGACTATAGCAGTCTTCAAATCGGAAAATCCGATAATGTACATCCAAAAAAAGATCGAACTGAACGGGCGCGATCTTGGGGTGGCTTTCATGGGCGGCAAATACCTGGCCACATATTCCAGATGCAAACAAAACGACTCATGGAACACAACAACCGCGAACGGCGGCAAATACGCCCCTTACAACCCCGCTCCGGAAAGCATTGCTGTTGCCGAAAGGGCTCAGGCACTTTTTTCACTGGATTTTACCTGCGTGGATGTAGTCGAAACCTCAAACGGTCCGGTAGTTTTTGAAGTTTCCGCGTTTGGGGGTTTTCGGGGCCTTCGGGACGCCTGCGGGCTGGACGCGGCCGCTATGCTCGCGCGTTATGTTCTCGGGAGGCTTGAAAATGATCCATCCTGACTGCGAAACGATAAAAAACTATATTGTCGAAAAGGAATACCCGCACGAAATTTCGCTGGATCTTGATGGCTTTCAAATCAAAATAAAAACTAATAGCGCCATCCTGAAAAATGAACTTCAGAATTATTTCAAGGACTTTCTTGTCCCCGCTGTAGACAAACCGATTTTGATTCGGGCAATGCAGGCCGACATCCCTGATTTGCCCTGGGAATTTACAATCAGGCACCCTGATCCGGGCAAATCGAAGATAAAAGAAGAATATATGGACTTAAATGGTTGCCGCGTTGTCCGCAAAACCACCACCGGATTGGTCCTTGCTTTCGGCCGTGATTTCAATCTTGCCTATGGACCTTGCGAGGAAAATCCGAATCAGGTCATAAACTTTATCAACAACCGCTTCATTGAAAGTCTTCTGAACCGGGACATGCTCCTGGGGCACGCGGCCGGAGTAAAATATAAAAAAAAGGGGCTGGCAATAGCCGGGTTTTCCGGCATGGGTAAATCCACCCTGGCCCTGCATCTAATGAGCTTGGGAACGACATTTATCAGCAATGACCGGCTGCTTTTGGAAAAAAGAAGTACAAATCAAATCATGTACGGAGTGCCCAAAATGCCGCGCATAAACCCGGGAACAGCGCTGAACAACAACGACCTTGCCTCCGTGATTCCGGATGCTGATCGTAAGAAATTTTCCAAATTGCCCCAGAATGAACTCTGGGACCTGGAACATAAATACGATGTATTCATCGAAAAATGTTTTGGTCCGGACAAATTCGAATTGTCCAGTTCATATTCCGGTTTGGTCCTGCTTAATTGGAGGCACTGCGCGGGAAAAATGAAAATGGAGAAAATAGACATCAACAATAGAAAAGATCTCCTGCCCGCTTTCATGAAGGATCCAGGACTGTTTTTTTTGCCAGAAAAAACCAGAAATCCCGACCTGTCCAGGGAAAGCTATATAAATGCACTGAAAAACCGGCCGATTTTTGAAATCAGCGGTGGAATTGATTTCGATGCCGCCGCAAGAGAATGTCTGGCCTTTTTAAAAGAATAACCTGACTATTCACAATAGTTAAAGCGAATATTATGCACAGATACACCCTGAGAATACTATGCGCATACAGATAACCCGCGAAACAAAAATTCCGGACAAATACAAACTTGCCCGTTTTTCAAAATCGCCGGAGCTTGGCCCCAAGATACTTTTTTTCAGCGGCGGCACAGCTCTTAGGGATGTCAGCCGAAAAATAATCAAGTATACGCATAACAGCATCCACTTAATAACCCCTTTTGACTCCGGAGGCAGTTCCGCGGTTCTGCGCGAAGCGTTTAAAATGCCCGCGATCGGGGACATCAGAAACAGGCTTATGGCCCTCGCGGACCAGAGCATAAAAGGCAATCCGGAAATATACAAACTGTTTTCGCACAGGCTGCCCAAGGACTCTGCCCCGGATGCCCTTGAAAAAGAACTGTACTCCATGCTTCGGGGCAGACATCCGCTTGTTGCCGCTGTTCCAGACCCCATGCGCAAAATAATCCGGCACCATCTTGAAGTCTTCGCGGAAAATATGCCGAATGACTTTAATCTTCACGGCGCCAGCATAGGCAATCTGGTCCTGGCCGGAGGATACCTTGAAAACAAAGAACATATTGATCCGGTTATCTACATCTTTTCCAAACTTGTCGAAGTTCGGGGAATTGTCCGGCCAATCATAAACACGGACATGCACCTGGCCGCCCGGCTCGATAACGGGCAAACTATTGTCGGACAGCATCTTTTGACCGGCAAGGAAGCACCAAGACTCAAAAACAAAATCCGGGAAATATACCTGGTAAATGAATTGCGCAATCCAGTTCCAGCCATTCCGGTAATTCGCCATAAAATTAAAAAAAAGATATTGGATACGGATTTAATCTGTTACCCTATAGGAAGTTTTTTCAGCAGCGTCATAGCCAATCTGCTTCCCAAGGGGGTAAGCAACGCTATCGGAGAATCCAAGTGCCCGAAGGTATTCATTCCCAATACCGCCCCGGATCCCGAATGTCACGCGATGACGTTAACCGAGCAGCTGCGGCATCTAATGCATGTCCTTTTAAAAAATTGCGATGACAAATTCAGCAACGGCGATCTGTTGAATTTCATAATTTTAGATCATGATTTCTCCCTGTACCCGGGAAACATCAATAAAAGCATACTCATACAATTTGGGATAGAAATTATCGAATGCGACCTGGTAACTGATCAGTCGAAACCATTTATTGATCCTGAAAAGTTATGCGCAGTGCTGCTTTCCCTATGCTGAAAAATTCGTCAAGCAATGTTGAACTAGCTAGTTCTTATCCGGAAATTCAAAAATTTTCGGATTTATAAATATCAGGTTTTGAGTTCGGAAATGAGATTTTTTTCTGTTTAACAAGGAAATTGAGTA
>JBNJHA010000081.1:0-8725 GCA_051748085.1 Thermodesulfobacteriota bacterium | reverse complement strand
CAGCCGAAAATTTTGTCCTGGCTGGGGACCACCAGATGCCAGTCGTGTATCCAATCCGGCATTTCCAGATTCTCAAAGGGAGAGGCGATGCCGGTAGCCTGGCTTTCGCGTCTTTTTTGCTTATAAAAGTTTTGCTATCCGCTGATTGTCCTTTCATGCGGATTTTGGCGCGAAATTGATATGGTCCTCTTTTTCCGATACTGGCCATATTTGTTTCTTCGGCAATTTGAAGTTTAGTGTTCCATATATGTCACAAAAAATATTTATATGTTATTTTATACATTAATTTCAAGCTACAAGTCAATGTCGAGCAGGGACTTATAATCCCTTGAAGCTTTGTTTCGTGTCGGTTCAAGTCCGGCCCCGGGCACCAAAAGACAATAAATATCTGGAGGTTAGGTTGAGGCCGTCCCCTTTTTTCGTCATTTTTCTTCAATCACCACCTTTTTAAAAATCCACTGTCCCATATTTTCAGAAAATTTTCCCCTAAAACTTGATATTTTTTTTTGGAAATCGAGCCTGCAGGATATTATCCTTGCTTCTATCCTCAAAACGATTTAAAAGTTGAGTATGGCGAAAATTCATAATCCACATGATAAAATATTCAAAAATGTAATCAGCGATCGGGATAACGCAGTCAGTCTGCTCAGAAATATTCTTCCCGAACCGGTTCAGAAACATTTGGCACTGGAGGAAATGCAATACGAGAAGGATTCCTATGTCCCCAAGCATTTGCAGAAATATTTTTCAGAGCTCCTAACCAGTTTCCATCCGTAAATGGCCCTTTTCCAGTTTAACTGCGTCAATTTTCGTAATTATTCGATCACGTATTAGGATACGCTCACTCATAATTACTCAATCTTCTTGTTTAACAGAAAAAAATCTCATTTCCGAATTGGAAACCTGATATTTCTAAATCCGAAATTTTTTGGATTTCCGGATAAGAACTAACCAGCGTTCCGATGATAGACAGGGATCAAGAAGCCAAGATTTATTTTCTTTTCGAACATAAAAGTGCCCGGGATAGACGAACCCCGATACAACTGCTCAGGTATACACTTGAAATTTGGGACCGTTACGCTAAAGTAGCAGAAAGCACGGGCGATAAGCTGCCCATAATAATCCCTGTTTTGATAACTCATGCCCAATATGGATGGAGAGCTAAAAGGATAATAGACCTGATTGATCTGCCATCTGACGAGTTTAAGGCATATATCCCGGATTTTGACTACATCTTGTTTGACGCGATCAAGGAAGATCCGGAAGCGTATAATTTCAATGAGGCGGTGAGAGCACTTCTCACTATTTGGAGGTACTCAGGTAGTCCGGATTTTATCCAGACCTTGCACAGGGTTTTCAGGTTTGTTCAACAGATTAATCCTGAGGCAAAATTTAAAGATATCGTAATTGCCATGATGGAATATCTGAGTGCCGTAAGAAGTGAAGATGAATATATAGACATACAAAAGGTCGCGGAAACCGAGTTTTCCGGAGGAGAAGAGTTTATGGGTACAATAGCAGAGATGTTTAGAAGAGAGGGGCGCGAGGAGATAAAACTTGAATATGAGGAAAAGTTGGCACAACTAAAAAATGAATGGGCTGGTCAAGCAAAGGTTGAAAATGCCCAAGAAACATTATTGGATGTAGCCGCTGATTTATATGGTCCATTGCCTCGGTTACTCCAATCCAAAATCAAGTCTATTCAATCTATAGAGAATTTACGCACTCTTACCAGGAAGATCCATAAAACAGAATCGCTGGAAGAATTTTCAGAGCTGGTAACCCGGGCAGCAGACAATTAATCCGATTCTTTTCCCGCCAATTGAGCCATCTTGTTTATGCAGGGTGGCTTTTTTATGCCCGAAATGTTGGCCTTTTTTATAAAATAATCAGGCCGGACGAACCTGTCAGGCTTGATCGCGTGGATACATTGGAATTCCCGCTCATGAATATTCCAGCAAGCATTGTCAGCCGTTCGGAAAAAATTTCATTGGCCGGGAATGGTTATGGATTAAAAAAATGGGTTTTGATTCCATCGCTATTTTTTTTACAATTTTTAAACCGGACATCACTGACTCAAATCAGAATATTATAAAATTTAATCTGTACGTTTAACTTCAGTTTTCGACTTTTTGCAGTTGCGTCTTAAATGGATGGGTTGTTTTTCCCGGATATTATAAGTCAAGCAGCATGGATTTTACTTCAGCCGGAATTTTGGGCAGTTGTACCTTTCGTTTGAAATCCTTTCTGGAAATATTGAAAAAATCTGGTTTCCATTGGTTGTGAAGTTTTAAGCGCAGATAGAAGCTGTCTTCCGCTTTTTCGTACAATATCCAGACGGTCGCGTATTTTTTATTGTTCTCCGTGTTTGATTCCAGTTTGTTTACATAGGTATAGGTTTGAACCGGGCAGCCGAAAATTTTGTCCTGGCTGGGGACCACCAGATGCCAGTCGTGTATCCAATCCGGCATTTCCAGATTCTCAAAGGGAGAGGCGATGCCGGTAGCCGGCACAAAAAGAAAGACCATAATCGTAATCTGTATAGTCAAGTATTTAAATATGCTCATTTTTGTTCCTTTTTAATTCCGGTTTTTTGTCCGGCAATACTTTTGCCGGGCAACTTTTTGGGTCTTTGAGTTCAATGTGCAAAGTCGAAGAGTTAAAGTCAATAAAATATCATTATTGGAAAACTGATATTTCTAAATTCGGAAATTTTTGCATTTCCGAATAAGAATTTTCTGATGTCCACCAACAGGGCAAGCCTCAGAGTATATAAAAAAAATGGGCGGTCTGCCGCAGATTTCCGTAAAAATCAGTTGAATTTTTTAATGCAGTGAATAGTTGCAAAACAGGCAGCCTTTGACAAAGCTAACTCGGGTTAAGTATCAAGATCTGGATTTGTGGTAAAACCAAAATCTTATATTTGAGATTAACATTTCTTATGTTTGTTTAAATGGAGGATGGAGTGTCCGGTCCGGCAGTTGTATTATGCAGAACTAAATATTCGGAAAATATCGGCTCAGTGGCCCGCGCGTGTGCCAATATGGGCTGCATGGAGATTGTGTTGGTCGATCCGCGGAATTTTGATCCGGACAAAGCGGCTCCGTTGGCAACACGCAAGGGTATGGATATTTTGAAAAAAGCCAGACAGGTTCAAAATCTGGAACAGGCTCTTTGCAATTATCATGAAGTTTATGCCACTACAGCCAGAATTGGAGGTTGGAGAAAGGGGATCATACGCCCGGAGCAGGCCGCGGAAGAAATGGCCGAAAATATTTTTCAGGGCAAATCGGCAGCTGTCGTCTTCGGTCCTGAGGATACAGGGTTGACCAACAGGGAAGTTGAAATGTGCGGACGTCTGATATCAATTCCCACTGTTTCCGATGCCTGGTCCCTGAATATATCTCAAGCTGTATTGCTTATTCTTTATGAGTGTTTTAAAAAAAGACCGAGAAAAGTTTCCGCTTATCATGACCGGGGACAGACAGCGTATATTAAGCAGGATGAAAGGCTGGTGCTGTATTCCCATATTCAGCAAGCCCTTTTGGATATGGATTATCTGCATCCGGAAAATCCGGATTATTTCATGATGGCTGTAAAAAGATTTTTAAATAAAGTTGAATTCAGGCGCAATGAGTTTAACCTGCTTATGGGAGTTTGTCGCCAAATTGGATGGCTCAGACGAATCGCGGATGAAAATGAAAAAGGCTGACAGTTTTTGCGGTAAATGAATAAAATCCGGAGGGAGTATGCACAAGACAATTGTTCTTAATTTATTACTTTTATTGTTGTTTGTATGGCCGGCCGAGGCTGAAATTGTACGTGTAGAGCTTTATCCGGATCAGGCCCGGGTTGATGAAGTATTGAGTATGGAAGAAAAAGGGACGGAGGCCGGTTTTGAACTTTCAGCTCATGTTCGGCCGAATACCATTAGGATTGAATCACAGGAAGCGGAGATCATTTCTTTGTCTACAGACATTAAAAGTTCGGCTCCGGCACAAGAGATGGCCTCCCTTAAAACCAGACTGGCTGAACTTGAGCAAAAAAAGGATAGAATAAAGAGCAGCATAAATTCTCTGCAGGGAGAAATTTCTTATTTGCGCCAGGCAAAGCCGGCGTCGGAAAAGGGAGAAAAACTTGTTATTTCTCTTGGAAAGGCAATAAAAGATAAGCTTCAGGGCACTTATTCCGGACTTTTTGAACAAAAAAGACTGCTTAAGGAAGTGGAAAAGGAAATCCAGGATATAGAGAATGATTTGAAGCGGATTTCCGGAAATACAGATAAAAAACTTGTTCTTAATTTGTTTTTGCGAAAAGCGGCAGGTCCGGGAACAAAATTTTATTTGAGTTATGTGGTTGATAAATGCGGTTGGAAAAGTGAATACAGGGTAAACGGGGAGCCTGAAAGGCAGTTAGTGGATTTTTCCTGGAATGCTGCCATTTGGCAAAATACTGGGATGGATTGGGATGAATGCGAATTGTTGCTGTCAACTTCAAAACCTTTCTGGCGTTTAACCCCCCCAAAAAACGGAACCTGGAACATAAATCCGGTTCGGAAAAACAAAGTGCTGGCCGAAGGACGTTCCGGAGCGGCCATGGACAAGACGTCCATGGCATTGGCCACGGCCGCCGAGCCGCGTGCATTGCCCAGTAAGCGTAAGCAGTTCAGGACCCTGTATGATGTGGGCACCTTGAGCCTTAAAAGTGGTCAGGACAGGAACGTGGCCGTCAAGCAGGAGTCATGGCCTGCGGATTTTGATTACCTGGTTCGTCCCTACCGGATAGCGGCCGCGTTTGTTCGGGCGGTTGTTGATTTTGATGCGGCAATGCGTATCCCACGGGGCAGGGCCGCTTTCTTTCTGGATTCGGCCTATGTAGGACAAGGGGCCCTGGAGATTCAGGAAAAGCAGAAAGAATTTTATTTTGGTCCGGATAAACAGGTTATTGTGGACTTTAAAAATATAGACAATATGTCCGGACAATCCGGTTTTCTTAGCAGTAAAAGCAGTTATTCCTGGAAGTGGCTGGTAGGGATAACCAATAATAAAATCAAGCCGATTGACGTTGTTATACAGGATATAATGCCCAAGCCGGGGGACAAGGATATTAAACTGGAAAAAACTTTTGACCCCAAACCGGACAAGGAAGAGAATAGAGTTGTGACCTGGAATTTAAAGATTGAACCTGAAACGGAACAGAAAGTGACTTATGGGTATGATATTGCTTATCCCGAAGATATGCGCCTTGAACTCGGGCGCTAACTTTATCTTCGGGGTTGACTTTTTTCCCTTGATCGGAAAAAGGTGATATAATCAATTTATAAAGAGCAGTGGTTGTGCGTTTCCCGGCGGAGAAAATTTATGTTAAACGCCGAGGAACCCTTTTTTGAAGTTTATTAAAGTGGAAAAAGTGATTTAATATAGGCAAAGGGTCTGATAGGGCGGCTTCCCGGCAGTTTATTTGGTATATTTTAATAGTTGATCCTGGTGATAATGCCGGACGCTTTTTGAGCAGCCTGCTTAATAAGGACTTTTTCAACACTCTGTTAAAAGCCGGGAGGTTTATATGCTGAGGAAGTTTTTGGTTTTAAGTCTGGTTTTGTGTATGTTCCTGGTTTTTGGCGGCTCGGCCGCAGCCGGGGAGCAAAAGCCGTTTGACGCGGGTGAGCTGGATAAATTTATAACCGATATACAGGACATACCAGGGCTCACAGCCGCGGGGCAGAAGGATATGGATTCCATGCAGAAGCAGGGAATGCCGGATATGCAGTCCATGCAGCTTTCAAGTTCCAAGATGCAGTCCAGTATCGAGAGCAAGGGCTGGGACACAAACCGTTTTTATTATGTCTACGGGCATGTGCTCGGAGTGGTTGCCCTGGAAAATGTGGACAGGATGACCAGGGAGGTCGCTCCTCAGCTGGCCGAGGCCATGCGTCAGATTCAGAATAATCCTCATATGTCCGAGGCCCAGAAAAAGGAGATCCTCACCCAGATGGGAGAAGGGATGAGTGAGGGCAATCAGGACTTAAAGAAAGTGCGCGAGGATATTAACAAAGAAGTCCCTCAGAGCGAACAGAGTCTTGTAAAATCCCGTTATGAGGATATATGCGAGGCCCTGGGCATGCCTGCCACTCCGAATATGAACGCCGGGAGCTATTAGCCCGGATAAAAAAAGCCCCGGTGAGCCGGGGCTTTTTTTATTGGTTCATGTTTTCCAGGAATTTTTCCGGGGAGATGGGGTTCCCGTCCGAGTCGTACATGAAAAGTCCCGGGGCATCGTCTCCGGCCGGAGCAGAAGGGGGCTCCCCGGGCGTCTCCATGGGCGGGACTTCTTGCGGATCAGGATGTTCGGCCCACAGAGGTGGTTCTGGAATGTCCGGAATAATGTCCGGGTTAATATGTTTCAAATAAGCGGGGATGTAGGGTTCATTTCTTAGTTCATTATCGTTCTTGTGCCGGGTGAGATCGAACTTCCCGCGCAGGATTTCCGCCCGGGATTCGATATACATATAAACGTCGGTCCTCCCGGAATAATCAAGCCCCGCATCGTCCAGTTTCCAGCAGTCCGCCCTGGTCCCGGGATCCAGGGAAAAATCCCTTTCCATTGTGAATTCATCGAATTCATCTCCCTCTTTGTTCAGCTTGCGGAACATTTGTCTGTACTTGTTTATGTTCATCAGCTCAAATTCTTTGCCCAATCCGTAGCAACCGCTGCTTATCATGGTCAGAAGCGGAACCGGAAACAGGTACTGGTCCAGATACAGGGGGACCTCCACTTGCGGCATGGGCATGGCGGAATAGGTTACACCGCAGGAATTGTCGGTGTGCATCTGTTTCGTGTTAATGTCTATTTTGTAGCTGAAGGTTGCTCCACCGCTTTGCATATTATTGAAGGACAGGCCCTCGGCCGGATGCACCTTTATTTTGCTTTCCGGGTCGGGGATAAAATGGTGGTAATATACGTCCAGGGTGGTGTCCGGACGGAGGATATCTATTTCATGTTCCTGGAGATTCGGGGTGTATGCGTAGGATAACCGGCCGCAGTCGCTTTCTTCAAACCAGCCGTTTACATACCTCCTTTGTTTGCGCGGGGTTTTGGTCAAAAGCCTTAAACTTACGTCTTTCGCCTTGCCTATATAGGATATTCTGGAACCGCTAAAGCCCAGCTTGGGCTGGTTGATCAGGGCTTCTTCCCTTTCGATAAACTGGGCCCGGAAGGTAAGCTCCATTTTTTCCCGGCCGGTTTCGGTTTCCCGGGTCTTTTGGTAGGAACGTTCTCGTTCGCTTATGATGCTTAAATCCTTTTGGATATCGATTTCGCCGAGGACAAAGACCTCGATTTCCGGGAGGACGCTTACCCGGCGGATGCCTATCTTTTCTTCCTCCGTATAGTATAGCGGATGTCCGTCCTCGTCTTCACCCAACAGATCCTCCGGAGTGTCCTCGCATATTCTGCAGACAACCTCGGCCATGCCCTGCGCATCCGGAGAGGCCCGGACCATAAGCTCGCGGATTACCCCCTCGGTTTCCAGGGTGGGGATGATATCTTTCTTGCCGTGAGACAGTTGGCCGAAGGATTGCGGATCCAGTTCAAAACCGGTTGCTTCCACTAAGGTCAATGGTTCGTCCTTGAAGTCCACCGCCTGGAAGGTGACTTCCTTCTCCTCGCCGGGAATGAGCGCTATAACCGGTCCGCCCTTGACTTTTACCGGACAGCGCAGAGTCAATTTCGGGGTGTCCTCTATTTTGATTTTATCCTCGGGGAACATATTGGGATTACCGAAGGCGGAGATGACCCGCAACTCAGGCTCGGCCACGGGGCGGGCGCAGGCTTCGCCGACTGCATTGCAGCTTTTGCTCCACCCCTGCATGTCGAATTCCTGCCCGGCATGGGACAAAGTCTCTTTTTCCGAGATTTCTATTTCCTCGGTTTTGCGTACTTGATCGCGCAGGCGCAGCCCGAGGCAATAAAAGGTGGATCTTTCTTCAACAGGGATGTCCCTGACCGCGCCCTTAAGCTTATCCAGATAAACCGTGACATTTTCCGGTGACGTGGCCTCGATTACATGCTTGTCCATAAAGATTTTCGCGCTGTTTATGGGCAGGCTGTCGCTGAGGATGTGGGCCATGGCGTGCAGGTCCAGTTTTACTGCTTCCAATTCCTGGGTAAAGCCCTCTTTATCCAGGTTGACTCCGTGCGAGTTGGAGATAATTCTTTCCCCATTGGCAAAAAGCTCTAAAGTGATTTCCAGAAAGTTTATATCCGAATGATAGTTCCAGGTCGTATGTACCTTAAGGGCGCCGGGAGTGGAGGTGTATATAAGCGGGGTGTCCGGTATCTGATTCGGCCCCAAGGACACATCCGGGAGGTATAGCCGGGCGAGTTCAATGGGTACTTCCGAACTGTCTCCTTTGAATTCCGTGGTCAGCTGGATGTGTACTCTGGGCTCGCATTCGGCCGGGGAGGGTTCAGGGGAGAAAAAAACAAAAGCCGTGGTAATGACCAAAATTAAAAGAAGGCCGGCAGGGATACGCATGACAAAACCCCTTTTTGTCTTGTGCCTATCCCATAATAAAGGCCGGGTAAAGTACCCGGCCCTGATTTGTTTTTTGAAATTCAGAGAAAGTCAGTCCGCCATGGCTTCTTCCATGCCTGCGGTCCGTGAGGTGCAGACCATGTTCCGGCCGTTATTCTTGGCCAGATAAAGGGCGCGGTCCGCATGTTC
>JBNJHA010000080.1:0-8739 GCA_051748085.1 Thermodesulfobacteriota bacterium | reverse complement strand
GAATGCGGCCTGCCGGACCGGATTACTCCAAATTGAAATTCTGCTGGCTGTTGACAATTAATCGTGATTATTTTTTTATAACCTTGCCATTGATTAAGCGATATTTTTTATTAACTTGTTAGCTGCGACGGGAGAGTAAAACTATGCCAGATAAATTAAGTATTAAATGGCAAATAGCATTGCCGATTGGTTTGATATTGTTTTTAGGTCTATTGGCTATGATTTTTTTTAATACCTATAAAACTTACGATGTAACCCGGAAAGATGCCGTGGCGCATGTCAAGGAAAAAGCCAGGAAACATGCCTCAAATGTGGCGATTAAGCTTGAGGATGCCCAGGACAAATCCGCGGCCTTGAGCGCTGTATTGAAAGGATACAAAAAACAGGATTCAATGCCGAATCGTGAGGTGGTCAATGCCATGCTTGAAAGTTTCCTGGAGGAAAATCCACAGTTCTTGGGTGTATGGACGGTATGGGAGCCGGACGCATTTGATGGACGGGATGTTGAGTTCTCCGGTACCAAACATCATGATGAAACAGGACGCTTTATACCTTACTGGAATCGTGTCGGAGGAATGCATTTGGAAGAGGTCAACAGTTATGCTGAATCCGGCAAAACGAGTGAATTTTACAGGATACCTCTCAGTACGAAAAACCAGTACGTGACCGAACCGATTGAATATGAAATAGGCGGCGAGGATGTATTTGTCTCCAGTTTTTGCACTCCTATAATTGTCGATGGCCGTGCCCTGGGAGTAGTAGGTATAGATATGGGGCTGGATGCTCTGAACGCGATTGTTACATCTGTAAAGCCCCTTGATTCGGGGTATGGATTTATTATTGATAATAAGGGGAGCATAGTTGCCCATCCGAAACAGAAATTTATATCCAAGAATCTTGAAGAGTTGGCGACCGGCAAATTAAAGACCGAAGGCGTGCCTCGGATCAAAAACGGGCAACCGTACACTTTTTTCGTGGATGAAAATGGAGAGGAAATGCTGCAGGAGTTTGTACCCATTGAAATCGGGGAGACTGGTATTTCCTGGAGCCTGGCGGCGGTGGCTCCCATGAAAAAGGCTCTCGCGCACGCCCGTAGTCTAGCCTGGACTAATATAGCTCTTGGTTCGGGGCTATTGTTGCTGGTCTTGAGTGGGATCTGGATTGTTGCCGCCCGGATAGCCAAAGTGATAGGCCGGATGAGCGATCGAGCCATGCAGGTGGCCAACGGTAACTTTGATGTGGAAACGTCCAACAAAGGTTTCAAGGGAGAGCTTTTGGTCCTGCACTGTGCGCTAAAGACCATGCTGGAAAACCTAGTCGACAACATCCAAAAGGCTGAAGAAAAGTCATGCCAGGCCGAAGAGGAATCCAACAAAGCCCGCAAGGCGCAGTCAGCGGCGGAAGAGGCCCGGAAAAAGGCGGAAAACGCCAAGCGCGAGGGAATGCTCGAGGCCGCCAATCAGCTGACCGAAATCGTGGAACGGATTAGCTCGGCTTCCGAGGAAATGGCCGCCCAGATTGAGGAATCGAGCACCGGTTCGGATAATCAGCGCAACAGCGCAAGCGAGGTGGCCACGGCCATGGAAGAAATGAACGCAAGCGTTTTGGAAATTGCCCGGAACGCCTCTAGCGCGGCCGAGGGCTCGGACACGGCCCGGGGCAAGGCAGAGAAGGGTTCAGTAATAGTTTCCGAGGCTGTGCAGTCCATAAACGAGGTGGCGGAAAAAGCCCGGGAAATGCAGGCCAGTCTCAAGGATCTGGGCAAAAAGGCCAACAACATCGGAGAAGTGATGAATGTGATCAATGACATTGCCGATCAGACCAATTTGCTGGCCCTTAACGCGGCCATAGAAGCGGCCCGTGCCGGTGAGGCTGGCCGGGGGTTTGCTGTTGTAGCTGATGAGGTCAGAAAGCTTGCGGAAAAGACCATGAACGCGACCAAGGAGGTCGGGGAAGCTGTCAACAGCATCCAGCAGGGAACGGAGACGAATATCGAGTACATGAACGATGCCGGAGAGATGGTGGAGAAAAGTACCTCGCTTTCCAACAGCGCCGGGGAATCCTTGCGGGAGATAGTGGGACTCGTTCAGGAAAACGCGGATCAAGTCAGAAACATCGCCACCGCCTCGGAAGAACAGTCCGCCGCCTCGGAGCAGATCAACACCTCCACCGAGGAGATAAACCGGATAGCTTCCGAGGTAGCCGATTCCATGCAGCAGTCGGCTCAGGCGATTTCCGAGCTGGCTGCCCTCTCCGGGGATCTGCAGAATATTATAAAGGGGATGAAAGAAGAAAAATAATCTGAAGCCGAATAGGGTTTTGAACCAGAGAAAGGCACGGTTTCCCGAATGGAGCCGTGTCTTTTTATTTTAATCAATGATTAAGCTTGGTTGACAATATGGTTAAGCGGCTTTACTAATTTTGCATGTCCGATAAGAAAAAAAACATAAGCAGGATTACGGCCAAAATAGGGCGGATCATTAACGCCCATATGGAGATTGAAAAGCATCCGGTGGCTATTGATGACGGCCCAGCCCTTTCTCCAGGGGAAGGGCGGGGGCTTCAGGCCATTGGCTATAATCCCGGTTCAAACATAAAGAAAATCGGGGATATTTTGGGGGTCAGCAAAAGTGCAGCTTCACAGATGGTCTCCAGATTGGAAAGAAAAGGCCTAGTGGTCAAAGGACAGGACCCGGACAATGAAAAGGACAGGGTCGCCTGTTTAACTGAAATTGGCCATAAGGTATTTGGAGAACATAAAAACTTTAATTTGCGTCACACGGAAAAACTCGTCTCCCTTCTTAGCGAGACCCCGGAAGAAGTCCTGGAAAACGCCGATTTTGTTCTGGGCCTTTTGGAAGATATCATGCACGAAAGAATGCGGGAACTATACAGGGATTGATTTTCAGCTGTTTTTTTTGTTTTAATCGTTAAGTTGATTAACCAAAATAAGGGAGTGAATATGAAGAACAAGTTAAGGGAAATCTGGGATAAGAGAGCCGAAGTTCACGCCGCCCGACAAATGTGCCAGACCCAGGATCGGTTTACCGATTTGTATAATCAGGCCTGGTGGGGCTATATAAACGAGTGCCTGCCTGAAAAACCCGGCGAAAAGTTACTGGAGGCGGGATGCGGCACGAGCCGCTGGGCGGAACGGCTTGCTCCGTTGGGCTTTGAGATAGTGCTCTCGGACATCTCTCCGGTCATGCTGCAAAAAGCCTGGGAATACGCCGAGAAAAATGATTTTGCCGAAAATTTGTCTTTTGAGGAATTGGATGTCCGGGATATGTATTCATTGAAGGACGGAGAATTCCATATGGTTGTGTCCTCCGGTGAGGCGGTAACTCTGTGCGGTGCTCCGGAAGAGGCCATAAGCGAGTTTTGCCGTGTCACTAGGCCGGGGGGTTATGTGCTGTGCGATGCCGGGAACAGATACCGCCGGGCTTACGATTTTTTCCGAAAGGGGGAGTTCGACCGAATCATGCCCGTCCTCAAGACCGGGTATTACGAACCGAAGGAAGGCCCGGGACACTATTTGCTGGGGCCCGGGGAACTAAAAAATATTTTAGAGGAAAGGGATATGGAAGTTGTGCATCTGGCCGGGGTAACGCCGTTTTTCAGTTTCCCGCCGGACAGGGAGCTAAAGGAGGGGTTGAACCAAGATGCATTTTATTCGGATATGCAAAAACTCGACAGCGATTTTGCCGAGCACCCGGATATTTTGAGCTTGAGCAGCCGGTTGCTTGCTGTTGCCCGCAAGCCCGCGGCATAACGGGCTGCCCTTTAAATTCTCGCCGGCTTCGCTCCAGCTGGGGGCCGATCCCTTGCATACCGGCAGGTACTTTTTAAGACGGCCAAACGGTCCGTCAGTCGAACATATAGCGCACAATCATGTCCGAAAGTTCGCGGACCAGTTCGTCCTCGCCACTGGCGGAATCGAAAAGTACCGCCCGGTGCGCGGTTTCCTCCACGGTGTGCAAAATGAGTTCCGCAGCCGTTTCCAAATCCCGGGGGCGGTAGTGTTGCCGCATCGGTTCCAGAAAATCCTTCAGGGACGTAAGCGTCCGGCTCTCGCGTTCCCGGACCCAGGAGGCCACCTCCGGGTCCTGCAATTGCTTGGCCAGAACCTCGCGGTGGAATTCTTTGTTTGCGTGATGCGCGCCTACGGAAGTTTTAATCAAGGATTTCCGTTTCGACACTCCCTCACACGGCCATGAAGACCGCTTTTTTGTCCCGGAAATAGCGGTAGAACGTACCGGTGGCCACTTGCGCTCCCGCGGCGATCCTTTTGGCCAAGGTCCGATTGTACCCCCGCCTGGAAAATTCTTCCAGGGCGGCCTTGATTAATCTGCCTTTCTTTTCTCGCGCCCTTTTCTGGCGCGGAAAATACTCGCCTTTATCCCATGTCATGTAAGCCGCTCCATAGCCGGCACCTTTTCAAAAAGGGCGCACATTTCCCTGCGGATAAAAGGCGGTTCGATTGGCTTGAACCCCGCTTTTTCCGCCAGCCTTGTCTCGGCTTCGAAGTCTTTCTCCTTTAGGTGCATTGACGGCTCCATCAGTAGAAAGCGTCCCCCGGGGCGGAGCAGCGAGAATATTTCCTCCAGGGTCCCGGCTTTATCCTCGATCTCGTGCAGGGAATTGCTGGCCAGGACGAAATCGAGGCTTTCGGTTTTGGCTAATTCTTTTTCCCCGCACCTGACCGGGACGATGATATTCTCGACTCCGGCCTTTTTCGCGCGCGCCCGAACCTTGCCCAGCATTTTTTCCTGAATGTCGGTCGCGATAACCGTGCCGCTTTCGCCCACCAGTCCGGCCATGCCCAGCGAAAAGTGACCGAACCCGCAACCGAGGTCAAGAACCGCCATCCCCTTTTTTACATAAGGGGAAAGGATCTCCTCCGGCGGATGAATTTTTCGCCGCAGGGGGTTGTCAAAAAGATAGGCCAACCACCACGGGCAGACCCTGTGCGCATGGTCTTTTTTTTGATTTTCGGCTTTGTTTTTCATTTCAACCCTCCTTTTTTAAGATGAAATTAAGTTCATCTTTTGTCAATTCCTTGTTAGCCTTTCCGAATTGTTAATCTTTTGTCTGCAGTGCATGTCCATTTTTTTTAGCAGAAAACCAGTTAATTAGATCAAAAATTAATTTTTTAACAAAAAAAGTTTGACAAGACTAATTAGGTTTGGTTAATCCTCATTTTGTTTGCGCGCTGCTGGCTACGGTAATTGCGTCAACGGAGCTCGTGAAGGGGGGTGCTATATGCGGTTTAGACTTAGGCGGGGAAAAAGGTGCCTGAAGAAAAGCAGGTCGGCATTGCTCAGTGACGCCTGCGACGGCGACAGGGTGACCTTTTCCAGCTCCTGTTGTTCCCGGGTTGCCATGCGCATGCAGTCAATGGGGGTGTTTCCCGGTGTTGAAATGCAGGTTTTGAGGAACAGCGGGGTTGGCCCTGTTTTAGTGGTTGCGGAAAGTGTGCGGATTTGTCTGGAAAGGGCTGTAGCCCGCAGGATTGTTGTTGAAAATGTAAGGGGGGGACGACATGACTTTGGATGATCGAAAGCCCGGGGATGTGTGCCGGGTCCTGGGTATCAGGGCCGAGGGCGGACTGTGGCAGAGACTGATGGATCTGGGATTGTATCCGGGACTAAATGTTCGCATGGTGCGCAACGCTCCGCTTAATGATCCATTGGAGATCGAGGTGGACGGGATGTTTGTGTCCCTTCGACGTAATGAAGCCAGATTCGTCGAGGTTGAGTGGTAATGAGCGGCAATAGATCGGTGATAGCCCTGGCCGGGCAGCCCAATTGCGGAAAATCCACGGTATTCAATCTTCTAACCGGGGCCTATCAGCATGTGGCCAATTATCCAGGGGTCACAGTGGAGAAAAAAGTCGGCTTTTTCTCCTTAAAGGGGAACAAATACGAGCTGGTCGATCTGCCCGGGGCTTACAGTCTGACCAGCTATTCGCTGGAAGAACGCGTTGCCCGGGATTTTCTCTTGAGCGGAACCGCTTCGGGCTGTGTCCATGTTATTGAGACCGGCAAGCTTAAACGCAGCCTTTTTCTTACGCTGCAATTGGCCGAAATGGGCTGCCCGCTGGTGCTGGCTCTGAATATGATGGACAAGGCCGGGAAAAATGGCCTTGAGGTCGATGCGAAGGGGTTGGCCAGACGCTTGGGGACCAAAGTGGTCTCCATGTCCGCCAGATACGGACGGGGCAAGAAAGACTTGCTTGAAGCGGTTGCTGATATCTCCGGCGGGCGAGGGCAAAAACCCAGGCAGGTCGATTATGGGGCGCTTGAAGGACCGCTGAGAGAGATAAACGAGTGGCTGGACATGAACGCTTCCTCGACTGCCTGGCCGAGGCGCTGGCTGGCGCTCAAGCTTCTGGAGGGCGATCCCCAGGTCCGGGAAAAAATATCCGCCGAAATCGAAGGCGGGCCGGAGCTGATCAGGCTGGCCGACCAAAAAGCCGACGAGTTTGCGGACCGCCATGGGCGGTCTGTGCAGGATTTTGTCGCCGCGCGGAGGTACAAAACCGCGGATGAGATAGTTCGCGCCTGTCTGAAAGGTCCCGAAGGAAAAAAACGCGGTGTGTCGGACCGCATCGATGCCGTGGTCTGCAATCGTTTTCTGGGGCCGGTTATTATGGTTGGGATAGTTTATATGCTTTATGAACTGTCTATTGTCCAGGGATATAACCTGACCAATTATACTTGGCCCATTTTGGCCAAGATCAAGGAGTTCGCGGAGTGGATTCTTCCCGCCCGGGGGTTCGTTCAGGACCCGATAATCCGTTCCATGGCTCTGTGGCTGGTGGACAGTGTAAACGCCCTTTTGAACTATATTCCCATTTTCGTAATCCTTTTCGGATTGATCGCCGTTTTGGAGGACAGCGGATACATGCCGCGCATGGCCTTCATTCTCGACCGGTTATTGCAGAGATTCGGGATGCACGGACAATCCACGTTGCCCCTGGTTCTGGGCGGGGTTTACGTCGGCGGCTGCGCCGTGCCCGCGGTCATGTCCACCAAGGGGATCCCCGACCACCGCGCTCGTTTGACCACTATCCTGGTCATTCCCATGCTCAACTGCCTGGCCAAGACTCCTTTGTACATACTGCTGATAAATACCTATTTTTCGGCGCACAAGGGACTGGCCATGTTTTTCATCTCCACCATCAGCCTGCTTATGGTTCTACCCACGGCCAAAATTTTGTCCTTGACCGTTCTTCGAAAGGAGGAAAGCGCACCGTTTATCATGGAGATGCCGGACTATCATCTGCCGACCCTTGGCGGGGTGCTGCGCCCGGCCCTGCAAAAGGTCTGGCTGTTCGTGCGCAAGATAATCAGCATCGTGGCCGCGGTTGCGGTGATCGTCTTTGTCCTTTTGCGTTTCCCGGGCATAAGCGACGAGTCCATGCAGGATTATAAAAACAGGGCGGATACGGCCATAGGGTCGTTCATGCAGCGGGTGGAAGATATCCCCGGGGCGGAGAGTTTCGCCAGGGGCGAGGTTATGCAGCTGGTGCGTTTTGCCGAGGATTACAAACAGGCTCGCATGACGGCCGGGAGCCGGGAAAAGGTCAAAAAAATCATGGCCGAATTCAAGGATAAAAACCCCCTGTACATGAAGATGGTCATGGGCGGGCCGGGCAAGGAGTTTCGGCCCGTGCGCGGTGCTCTGAAACGTCTTGTGCGTGAGCGTAAGAAAATTCGCATGGACATGCAAAAGGAGCGGATAGACAGGAGCTTTCTGGGTCGGGCAGGCAAGGCCATGGAGCCGGTCACCAAATGGGCCGGATTTAACTGGCGGGTGAATGTGGCCCTGTTGTCCGCGCTGGCGGCCAAGGAGAACACGGTCGCGACCTTGGGCGCCCTTTATCAGGAGGATGCGGAGGGTCATGGCAATAAAAGCCTGGAGCAGAGCATGGCCGATAAGGAAGAGGGCTTTACTCCGCTGCACGCCCTGGCGCTTATGATATTCATGGTCCTGTATCCGCCCTGCCTGGCCACATTGATTGCCATAAAACTCCAGACCGGACAGTACAGATACATGTTTTTGTCCCTGTTTTATCAGATAATTCTGGGGGTCATCGCAGCAGTGGCCATCTTTACCGGCGGAAGCATGCTGGGGCTGAGCGGCCTGCAGGCCATGTTCGCCTTTTACGGCCTGGTTCTGGCTCTTGCCGTGTTTTTCGGGCTGTTGCCCAATGCTCCCATGAGTCTGGGTGAAGCCGGCGTGGAGCGATAAAAATTTAATTTAATAAAATGGAAAAGGAGAGAATTATGCGAAAATTGATGATGTTTGCGACAGTGGTTAGTTTTGCCTTACTATTAGTCGGTCACGCCATGGCCCACACTCCGCTTTGCTCCTGCTGGAGCAACGGGGACGGCACGATTACTTGCGAAGGCGGCTTTTCCGACGGTTCCAGCGCTGCCGGAGTGTCCATGTACGTAAAGGACAAGGACGGAAATAAGGTGGTTACCGGCAAAATGGATGAGTATTCCGAATTCACCTTTGATAAACCGGACGGAGATTACACCGTGGTCTTCGATGCTGGAGAAGGACACAGTATAAAGGTCAAGGGCAAGGATATCTATTAGTTTGAAATGATTTTCCCGGCCCAAGCTTCAGGCCGGGCCGGGAATAGTATGGTTCAAGGAGCAGAAAATGAAGGAATTAAGCAGAGTTTATGGTATAGGTTCGGTTATGTTTTCAGTGCTGGCTTCGCTA
>JBNJHA010000079.1:2695-9253 GCA_051748085.1 Thermodesulfobacteriota bacterium | reverse complement strand
CTTCCTTGGCCGCAGTGATATCCATGGCTACAACAAGAACAACAGCTTCTCCTCCCAGCCAGGGAGTCAACTTGGCTGTACACAAATACCAGCGGTTATCAGTGAATTGGAGTTCGGCACTCTGGACACCGGGATCTTGCGTATCTTTGTCGCCAAAACAAAAAGGGCAATTGCCTTCTTCCTTTAAAAGAATGTTCGGAGCTTCTTGACCGACCAGATTCCTCCCGATAATTTCGGTAATATACCTGTTGGCATAGATGATCCGGTTGTCATCCGGGTTCATCACGTACACACCGGCCTCAAGCTGCTCCAGGACATTTAAGAGCTGCCTTCTGGAGAGCATTGCGGCGAGAGCGGCCTCCTTTCTGACCTGAATATCCATGACGAATATTTCGTAATGCAGCACCTCGCCTTTTGAATCCAGTACTTCCCGTGCTGTTCGCGAAGTCCAGATTTGATTGCCGTACTTGCAGCGCACCTTGCACTCAAAATCGACCACCTTTCCCTGCCGTCGCATAAGGCCAATAAAGCTCTGCCAGTCTTTGTCATGGATAAAAACAGACCTGAAATCGGGCACAAGAGCAAACATCTCCTGTACGGAGTCATAGCCGTACAATTGGGCGTAGAATGTATTGGCTGAAAGATATTTGCCGTCCTTCCCGACCAGGCAAATCCCTATAGGCGCTTTTTCAAACAGGTGTTTATATCTGTCCCGGGCCTTTTCCATTTCCTGTTCAGCCCGCTTTTTTTGAGTTTCATCCCTTAATATTTCTACAACATGCGAAATCTCGCCTCCCTCGCCGCCCACTGGAACCGACCTGCAATTAAGATAGAGGTCCAGTTCCGGAATATACTTGTCCACTTCGGCGGCCTTGCCGGTTTGAAGGGCCCTGGAAGTAGCACAGGGTTTGCACTCTCTTTCCCGACCGATCAACTCATAACATTTTTTACCCCAAACCTCTTCTTTGCCCTTCCCCAAAAAATCATATCCGGCCTTATTGTATCCCCAAACGGAATGATCCGGGAATTGAATACCGATTACATCCGGAATACTGTCCAGTACATTGCGCAGCAGGGCGTTTTCGTGCTCGGCTTTTTCCCTGCTTGCATCGAGCCCGACCATTAGTTCTTCGAGTTCCCGATTCCGGCTTTCCAATTCCTGAATCCGCCGCTTTAATTCTTCGTGATTAGATTGCGGACACATAAAATTCCCTACTCTATGACATCGGTTTTATTTTGCAGCCGAATGCGCGCCGGCGGTGCCTGGCCCGTCTTGTCCTGACCGAAATACACGGTCTGATGCGGGAATGGTATTTCAATGCCCAGCTCATCAAAGCGATTCTTTATCCGGCGGCGGAAATCGCGTTCCAGACGCCAGCGCGAAAACGGAGCCGTCTTGAACCGGGTCCGGACCACGACCGCGGAGTCGCCAAGTTCTATAAGCCCCAGAATCTGAAGCTCGCTCAAAATATCCGTATTCACGGTCGGATCGCGGCGCATTTCCTCGGCTACTTCCTTGACCACCTCGATCACTTGATCAATATTTTCCCGGTAGGCGAACCCGACCTCAACCACCGCGAAGCCGAATTCCCGGGTCTGATTGGTTATGGTCACCACCGAGCTCCAGGGAACGGTATGCAGATTGCCGTAGATGTCCCGCACGGTCACATGCCGGATGGTAAGCCCTTCCACCTGGCCGTCGTGTCCGCCGAGCAATACCCAGTCCCCGATGTTAATGGTGTTTTCCAGAAGGACGAAGAAGCCGGTCAGGAGGTCTTTGACCAGGGTCTGGGCCCCGAAGCCTATGGCCAGCCCGACAATTCCCGCTCCGGCCAGAAGCGGGGCGATGTTTATCCCCAGCTCGGAAAGGACGATCAAAAGGGTAATAACCGAAAGAATCACCAGAAGGGCGCTTCGGACCAGGGGAAGAAGGGTCTTGAGCCGTCTGTCCCATGCGCCGCCGAGTTTAAGCGAGGCCAGATGCCTGTGCAATATATGATTTACAAGTTCCCAGACAATATATGCCCCGGTCAGAACAAAAATGATTGCAATGCCGCTTTTGAGCATATTCTGGATGGCCTCGACCCCAAACAAACCGTGTAAGTCCAATCCCCATATGAAAAACAATCCCAGAAGCAGAATACAAAACAGAATGGTCGCGAATAAAGTCTTTATCGGTTTCTTTGACTCCAGACGGGGAAAAAGCCTGCGCTTTGCGGTCCGCCACACAAGATAGATGACTATAATCAAAACAAGGCTGAAAATTCCCCGCTTGGCCAATGTAAACAACGCCCGGGGAGACGTGAATGTCTGTTCCAGGGTCTCCAGGGCCTCCTGCCCGGTCTGGGCGAAATCCTCCCACATAACTTCAGACAGGGTCTCTCCGTTTGCTTCCGGCGAACTTCCACCTGCGGATGCCGAACTCCCGGATGCGGATGCCGTTTCCAGCCTGCGAATAAGCATTTGCCGTTTCTTATCGTTTTTAAGGATATCCACCAGGCGATCAATATCCTTGTTGACTTTCTGCTCACCCGCATCCGTTTTGCCGGGGACAAGGCCCATCTGCCCGCTTTCGGCCCGGATCTCTTCGGACATTGCTCCCAATATGCTCCAGGAAAAAAAGAGCAAAATCAAAACATTTACCGGCAGTTTTTTGTTCATATTAATCTCGTCAGTCTGGTTCTTATCCGGAAATTCAAAAATTTCCAAATCTTAAAATATCGTAACTATTCGGCCACAGAAATAAGTTCACCGGCTGGATGCTTCGCGCAACAATCCATGTCTTACTGGTCCTGCCTAATCTTCCAGATAACGATACAATGTCCGCCGCCCAATGCCAAGAAGCGCCGCAGCCCTGCGCTTATTATTGCCGCATTGTTTTAACACATAACGAATATAGCGCTCCTTTAACTTCTCCAGGCTGGGCAATGTCCCGCCATGCAACAGGAAGGAATTTTCCGACGGCGGTCCGTTTTCTATATCAGCCCCGGATGCAATTGATTCAGTCCGGCGCATTCGGGCGGGAAAATCCTGCGGGGTCACCCAGTTGCCGCGGCAGAAAGTAACCGCCCTTTCCACTGCGTTTTGCAGTTCGCGTACATTGCCCGGGAAAGAATAACCGCGCAGTAAAGACAAAGCCTCATCGGAAAACCCCCTTATGTCCCTGCTCAGCCTGGCGTTGTAGCGGTGCATGAAACTGGCCGCAAGCAGGGCCACGTCATCCTCGCGCTCCCGCAACGGAGGCACCCGCAGAGTAAATGTCTCCAAGCGATAAAAAAGATCTTCCCGGAAATTGCCAGCGGCTATCTCGTCCTCCAGTTCTTTATTGGTGGCCGCTATAATGCGCACGTCCGTATTGATTTCCTTGTTGCTGCCCACAGGCCGAACCTTGCCGTCCTGCAGAACCCGCAGAAGTTTGGCCTGCATGGAAAGGGGCATCTCGGAAATCTCGTCCAGAAACAAAGACCCGCCATGGGCTTCGGCAAAAAGGCCCTGGCGCTGCCTTGATGCTCCGGTAAAAGCTCCGGCCATGTGCCCGAACAATTCGGATTCCAAAAGTTCCGGAGGAATGCCGGCACAATTCAAAACCACCAGCGGAGCGTTCACGGAGGCACTTTCCCTGTGCACTGCCCGGGCCGCAAGTTCCTTGCCCGTGCCGCTTTCTCCCACAATCAAAACCGGTCCCCGGGCTGCGGCCATCTGCCTGATTTGCTGGATCAATCTCCGCATGGACCGGCTATGGCCCAAAATACCGTGAAAATCGTTTGCGCTCAGAATCTGCCGGTAGTGCTGAACTTCTTCCCGCAATCGTCTGTTCTCCAAAATGCGTTTAACGCAAAGCACTAACTGGTCCAGATCCAACGGCTTGGTCAGAAAGTCATCCGCTCCGGCCTTCAAGGCTTCCACGGCCTGGGGCACGGAACCAAAGGCGGTAATAATCAAAAATCCGGGCATGGGGATATAGTCCCGCGTCTCGCGGAGCAATTGCATACCGTTTTCTCCGGGCAATTTCAGATCGCAAACCACCAGATCAGCCGAATTATTTTCCAACCAGGCAACCGCCTGTTCAGCGCTGGTCACACTTACGGTGGAACAACCGGCATCAACGAGTTCATCCTGTAAAAGCTGATTCAACCCCTCGTCATCCTCGACAATCAATACCATTTCCTGTCCGTCTTGCTCAATATTCATTCTGCTCTCCCCAACCAAACCGAAATATCTTTGTACCTGTTCAACATAATAAAAAAGGCTCTCCGAGGAACGACATGGATTTTTTAAATCTTTCTTTTATCGACCGACTTTTCCTGTTCCGGGACCGGGGCGGACTGTTCGTCCTCCGGGGCATGTACAGGCAGACGTATTTCAAATTCCGCTCCGCCCCACGGACTGCTGCGGATATGCATTTCCCCGAAGTGTTCTTCCACGATGCCGTGAACCACCGCCAGACCAAGACCGGTACCCTCCCCGGGAGGCTTGGTGGTAAAAAACGGATCACACACTCTGTCGCGCATCTGATCATCAATACCCGGTCCGTCGTCCTGAACAATTAATAGGCACTCCCGCTCGTCACAATTCCACTCCAGGCGAACCAGACCGTCAGGACTCGCCTGCAATGCATTTTTAAGCAAATTGGTCAGCAATTGTTCCAAGCGCAGGGGATCACCCATTATTTTGCATTCACGCTCAGACCCGGCATATTGGATCCTGTCCGCCCAATCACTCCTTTGCCGGGACAAAGTTTGAATCGCACTCAGAGAAATCTGCCCTGGATCAACACAGCGCTTATTGGAAACATTCTGCCGACTGAAATCCAGCAATTGCCGAACAATCAATTCCATGCGCCCGACCTGCTCGCGGATGTGTTTAAACGCCCGCGCCGCCTGGTCGGAAAGATCCGGCAACCTGAAAGCGCGCTGAGCGTGACCATCAACAACAGACAAAGGGCTTCCCAACTCATGGGCCACTCCGGCCGCAAGTCTGCCGATCGCGGCCATTTTCTCCGCCTTGCGCAACTCATCTTCCAGACGGGCTCGATTTAGCCGTTGCTGCTCCAGTTCCTCCTGGGCCCGATCCATACTGTCGAGCATGTTGTTAAAGGCTGAGGCCACGGCGATAATTTCTCGCGGCCCCTGCATATACAGCCGATGCCTCCGATCACCCTGTTCTACGCGCCGCATGGATCGCCCCAGGTTCTCCAAATGCCTGCCCAAGGCCCGACGATGCCCGAAAAGAACCAGGATAGTCATGACCAGGGCCCCGGCGGCAAGGATAATTATGGACTCCTTACGCAATCCATGGATGTATTCCTGAAAATCGGCCTTTTTTCGGGAAAGCTGAAGCAAGCCGGTAATCCGGCCACCGCTGTCCGTAAGAGGCAGAAAATAGGAATAGGCCTCCTCACCTCCAACCTCGCTGTATTCATCCTGGCGATCCCCCTGTTCGGCTATGGCCGCCAATTGCTTATCCCCTTTTGCTTCATTTTTTTGCTTCTGAGCGCCAACCGAGGCAACTTTGTTCCCTTCAGCGTCATACACGGAAGCACCGTACACCCGATTAATCCTGAATGCGGATTCCAGGGCGCTGTTCACGCTTCCCTCTCTGTCACGCTTCAAGGCACGGCTGACTGGAAGTTCCAGCGCTCGGGCAACAAGCTGAAGTTCATCCTGCATTTTTTTTTCCACCTGTTTCTCCAAAGTTGTCAGACTGACATATCCAGCCACACCCAATGCCGCTATTAGAGGAATGATCACATAGACCAAAAGGGCCTGCAGCAGGCTGTATTTAAATCGAAAATGCATAAAACCCAACTCCCTGAAAAAGATCAGCATCATAAACCGCGGTTTAACCTATTTAAAAAAAACGTATCTGTTCAGCAAACTTTTTTTCGTGGGCTGAATAGTTACAAAAAGGCATGCAAATATTGTATCCACCGTCAAGACATTACTCGATTGGTATGTTTCATTCATGTATTCAATCTTTGGAACTTGTTCTTATTCGGAAATTCAAAAATTCCGGGTTTAGAAATATCAGGTTTTAGGTTCTGAAATGATATTTTTTACTGTTTAACAATGAAATTGAGTAATTATGAGCAGGCGTATCCTAATACGTGATCGAATAATTACGAAAATTGACGCCTTTAAACTGGAAAAGGGCCCTTTCCGAATTGGAAACTAAATAAGAAAGCTCAAGGCCTTGCGACAAAGAGTCGAACTCATCTGCTACGTTGACACATGTATCAAAATTACACAACAAAACAATTCAGGCAAATAAGCAAAAATTTTTGATAAGATGGCGAAATAAAACAACTTTTGGGTAAAAAATCTTCCAAAAAACTTTTGGCATGTGTAATGCAGAGTCATGATCAGTGTTGCGGATACAATTATAAATTAACTAAAAGGAGATCTAAAAATGCACACAAAAGTAAAAAAAAGAAATGGATTGACAATCTTAACGGTTATCAGTCTGATGGCCATGCTCTGCTTTGCCGGCACAGCTCTGGCGCAGCAGGGCCAGGGTGCGCAGCAGGGCCAGGGTGCGCAGCAGGGCCAGGGTGCGCAG
>JBNJHA010000079.1:0-2595 GCA_051748085.1 Thermodesulfobacteriota bacterium | reverse complement strand
GCGCAGCAGGGCCAGGGTGCGCAGCAGGGCCAGGGTGCGCAGCAGGGCCAGGGTGCGCAGGGATATCAAAACCAGGTACAGACGGATGTAAGCGACAAGGAAGTAAATAATTTTGCCCAGGCTTATACCGGGGTGCGTGGAATTCAGGAGGAGTACTCTCAGGAAGTGCAAAGTGTCCAGGACGAATCCGAAGTCAAGGAATTACAACAAAAATACACGGATAAAATGATCGATCAAGTTAAGGAAAACGGACTGAGCGTGGACAGATACAATGAAATAGCCCAGGCCATGCAACAAGATCAGGATTTGAACCAAAAAATAGAAAAAAAGATACAAAGTCTCCAGTAACAGAAAAATAGCCTTCTCTGATTACCCTCCACCCGGGCAGTTTCCGTTCAAGAATCTGCCCGGTTTTTTTATAAGTCTCGCAATGTCCTTTATAAAATAAAAAGCAGTCTGAAAGCCGGAAACACAGGCG
This sequence comes from Thermodesulfobacteriota bacterium, assembly GCA_051748085.1. Taxonomy (GTDB): domain Bacteria; phylum Desulfobacterota; class Desulfovibrionia; order Desulfovibrionales; family Desulfonatronovibrionaceae; genus CAYNNQ01. The sequence continues at coordinate 2,117 of JBNJHA010000079.1, read as the reverse complement.
CAGAAATCATCCTTTTTCCGGCGCATCTCCGGGCTGAGGCTCTTTCTGGCGCATGGGCACTTCGAATTCCTCGGTCTCCGGCCTTATTTTCTCGATAATGCTCGCGTGATAATGCTCTTCCTGCAACCCCTTAAACAGACTGTAGCACATGATTATCAAAACAAAAGTAAACGGCAGGCCGGTGGCGATGGAGGCGCTCTGCAGGGCGGTCAGCCCCCCGCCCAAAAGAAGGGCTGCCGCGCAGAGCCCCTCGGTAACCGCCCAGAAAATCCGCTGCGGAACCGGGGAATCCAGCTTGCCCCCGGAAGTGAGATGATCCACGACCAGGGAACCGGAATCCGAAGAAGTGACAAAGAATATCGTGACCAGAATGATGCCGATCAGCGAGGTCAGCCAGGTCCAGGGAAAATTCTCGAGCATGACAAAAAGAGCGGTGGAAACCTCTTTATTCACCGCCCCGGCTATATCCGCGGCACCCGTGGCCTGGAGCCATAAAGCCGAACCGCCGAACGCAGACATCCACAAAAATGAAAGCACTGTGGGAAAAATCATCACTCCGAGGATGAATTCGCGCACCGTGCGGCCCTTGGAGACCCGGGCGATGAACATGCCCACGAACGGGGACCAGGATATCCACCATCCCCAATAGAAAATGGTCCACGGATTCTGCCAGCTGCTGCCTTCCGCGCCGTAAAATGTCTCCACCCAGAAGCTGAGCTGAGGCAGGTTCTGGATATAAAAGCCCAGATTCTGGGTAAAGGCCTGCAGTATGTACACGGTCGGCCCGACCAAAAGAAGAAAGAACATAAACAGCCCGGCCAGATACAGATTGGCCGTGCTCAGGAGCTTTACCCCTTTGTCCAGCCCGGCGACAACGGACATGACCGCCATCAAGGTGATCGCCCCGATAAGCAAAACCGAGTACCAGACCGTGTCCGGGAAACCGAACAGGTAATTGAGTCCGGAGGAAACCTGCTTGACTCCGAGACCGAGTGAGGTGGCCAGCCCGAAAAGCGTGGCCAGAACGGAGAGAATATCAATAATATTGCCCCAGAAGCCGTAGATTTTGTCGCCCAGAAGGGGGTAGAATATGGAACGGATGGTCAGCGGCAGGCCGCGGTTAAAGGCGAAAAAGGCCAGGGACAGTCCGACCAATGCGTATATGCCCCACGGATGCAGCCCCCAATGAAAATAAGTAAGCCCCAGGGCCACCTGAGTTGCCTGGGCCGATTCGGCCGGGACGTCGAACATGGGCGACGGAGTCATGTAATGAAAAATGGGTTCAGCCACGCTCCAGAACATAAGCCCGATGCCCATGCCGGCGCTTATGAGCATCGCGTACCAGCTGAAGGTACTGAATTCAGGTAGTGCATCCGGGCCACCAATGCGTATTTTCCCGAAACGACTGGAAGCGATAAGAATCATGACTATGACGAAAAAATTGGCGGCCAGAATATACAGCCAGCCAAAATTATTTCCAATTCCGTTCAAAACCGTCTGAAAAAAGGCAACCGCCTCGCTTTTGAAAAGAAAAGTCAGGACAATGAACAAAACGACCAGTCCCCCGGCAACGAACGCAACCTGAGGATGCAGGTCAAAGCCAAAGCCGGCCCAATTGTCCTCCCCCGGCTTATGCCCGTGCGATTCGTCATAATAGCTGGAGTTGGGAATCAATTGTAATCCGCGCAGGGTCTGCCTTTCCTTGATGGCCTTGCGTTTCTGATTTTCCCAATGCTCCCGCGCGGCCTCTATGGCCTTGCGCTGGTAAGAACGTTCCTTTTTCTTTTTCGACTTCACATTCTTTTCTTTAGCCACACAACTCTCCCTGGAGATTAGAAATTGAAAATCAGGTTTTTTTCTAAATATTTATTATCCGGGAATTCAAAAATTTTCGGATTTAGAAATAACGGATTTTCCAATTCGAAAATGAGATTTCTTTCTGTGTTGGGATTTTTTTTCTTCGGGATCGAAATCGCTATCGGGATCGATATCGAATCCATAAGCTGAGGATTTCTCACGCACCTAATGACATATTCTTCCGATAGCGATCCCGATTTCAATTTGGACTATCCCAACAAGAAAATTAACAAAGTTACACTGAAAACCGGGCATTGCAC
>JBNJHA010000078.1:0-9278 GCA_051748085.1 Thermodesulfobacteriota bacterium | reverse complement strand
GGGGCCCGGGAAAACCGGCTGGAAGTGGCCGATAATTCCATGTCTTCCCTGGTTTCCAATCAGGAGGAAAGAATGAGCAATATCGAGGATGTGGATATCGCTGAACTCATGACCAAGCTTGAGAGTCAAAGGATAGCCTATCAGGCGGTTATGCAGTCCACTTCCAAAATTATGCAGATGAATCTTATGAATTTTATCTAGTCTGAAGTATCTGTGCATTAAATTTTTTGATCTTTAAGTTTTCAGCCTGCGGTTTTCTGATGCCGGCCAAAGGGTGCTGCTTGTCTCCTTAAGCTCAAAGCCTGTTAACCGGAGTTTCCAGGCAGATCCTGATCCGCGCTTCCCGGCGGCTTTTGCGTCTTGAACGAAGAGGACGGTTCAAGGAATTCATGATTGTATTGCGGGCATGCTGTATTAGAAGATTCGCCTTGAGTTTACGACAACGATTATGACAACGATATGGATAAATAAATGTTGATATTGACCAGACGAGCTGGAGAGAGCATTCACCTGGGTGATGAAATAGAGCTGACCGTGCTGGAGATAAAGGGGCGTCAAGTCAGGCTGGGGCTGAACGTGCCCGAGGATATGCCGGTTTACCGGGATGAATTGTACAAAAAGATTCAAGAAGAAAATCTGCAGGCCGTTCAGGCTGAATCAAACGATATTTTTGCAGTGGTTGATTTATGGAGCACAGAAAAATGATGGAGATATCTTCCAAGATTGGAAACATTCAGGTAAGCGAGGACAGAATCCTCAATTTTCCCCGTGGGTTGGTTGGGTACCCTAAAGCCCGGCATTTTATCCTGGTTCAGCTTAAGGATAATCCGACTTTCATGCTTCTGCAAAATGTGGAGAATCAGCAACTTGGATTGTTCGTGGTTGAACCGTTCGGGTTCATGCCTGATTATCAGGTTCAGGTAGGCAATACCGAAGAAAAGATCCTGCGGGTGCGGACTATAGATGAGTTAACCATACTGGTTTCCGTTTCCATTCCGCACGGCCGGCCGGAAAATACCGCGCTGAATCTGGCCGGTCCGATACTGGTGAATACCCGGAAAAAGATAGGCCTTCAGGTCCCGCAATTGCTCATGGGCAGGCCGGGTCAGGTGTATGTAAGGGAATTAAAGGGCAATGACGCGCATAACGAAAATATGTCAACGGATTAGAAGCGGAGCAGGGTCATTTTTAAATCAAGAGGTTCAGATCCTGTTCTAATATTTTCTGGGCAATTTTATTACTGTCCGGAGTATAGGTGCCGTCCGCAATCTGCGCCCGGAAAGTTTCAATTTTTTGCTGGCGTACATCGGGGCTCTCGGAAGCCAGTTTTTGGGACTGCTGCAGAAGCTTTCCCTGGTCGGACAGGGAAACCTTGTCCTTGACTTCGCCGGACTTGGTATTTTTGGCCTCGTCTTTTTTTTCAGAGGCCTTGTCCACCGGTTGATCGAAGCCTTTTATGCCCAGGAGCATTGAACTGATTTTCATAATATATAACCTCCCTGCGGAGTTTACAACATCGTCTCGTTTACCGTTTTGATGGTTGTTTCCCAAAGTGTATGCATCAACTTCTCCCTTTCTTTTTCGGTCAATTCTGTTGAATCTTTAGGGTCGCCTTTAAGTATCTGCATTTCATCACCATTGGGGGGATAGAAAAAAATCAGCCGACTTTGCAGTTTTTCTTCCATCTTTTTTTTGATTTCCATGACCATGGGATTGTCGCTTTTTGAAGTCAAAAGATTTTCGATTACTTCCGCGGCGACTTTTTCCACCATTTGCTTTCTCCTGTCCTCATTGGAGACAAGGTTTGTATCCCTTTTGGAGTATCTGCGCAAATATCGATTCAGACGCTTGATCCTGCGTCCGGTATCCATCTGCTCGTCATAAGTGCGCAGCATATTTTGAACGGTGTAGTTATTGATGGTCATAATTATACTCTCTCAATTTACTAATCGGCCGTCTTTAGAAAAACTTTAGACTTTTTTTTATTTTTTACCATATTTATTTTTTTTATACCTTCGGCTGGCGGTTTTTCAGCATTAACCAGGGGATGATGCCTGACCCTTGATTCGTATTGTAAAAGTCCGCTTGTTTTTTTGGTTCGTCTCAAGAATCTGTGCAATACTTTTCATATTGTTGGGATTTCTTTCTTCGGGATCGAAATCGCTATCGGGATCGGAATCGACTCCATAAGCCGAAGATACCTCCTGCACCGAATTACATATTCTTTCGATTTCGGTTTGGATTGTCCCAAAGGCCGGGATTATCAGACGCCTTGGCGGTTACGCCTTTCTGTCATTCTGAGGAAGGCGCAAGCCGACCGAAGAATCCCTAAGTGTACGGGGAGAGTAGCTTCGCTGGATTTTGATGCATAACAGGGAGTTCAGCGTGACGGTTTTTTAAGCTGCTTCCTGTTGGCCGGATGAGGGGATTTTAATTTGATAAATACGGATAAATATTGCAGAATAAAAAATCAGTTCTTATCTGGAAGTTTGTATCTGTTCAGCAAAATTTTGAATAGCGGACTTAAATAATGATCAACTGTTTTTCGCATATAGTATTGTGTACGAAGACGGGAAATAAACAGGCCGATGAATTGAGTCTTGAAATTTCCGAATGGCTTCGCTCGCGCGGTGTGCAAGTATCCCGCATGGACAACCGGGTAGAGGGCAGAAATCTCGAATTGGATTCAAAAAATCCGGATCTGATCCTTGTCCTGGGCGGGGACGGAACAATGCTCAGTGTTGCCAGAAAGACCGGGCTGAATGGGATTCCGTTTCTGGGGATAAACATGGGCCAGGTAGGGTTCCTCGCCGACATTTCCCCGCATGAATGGCAAAAGCAATTACAGTCCATACTGCAGGGAAAATATTATCTGTCCAGGCGGGTGCTTCTCGATTTCAGTGTGATTCGCGAGGAGCAGGTCGTTTTTCAGGGCGAAGCCGTAAACGAACTGGTCGTAAACCGAAGCGGCATGGCCCGTTTAAACAGATTTGATTTGCAAGTGGATTGCGGACCAATTCAAAAAATGCGTGCGGACGGCTTGATTGTATCCACGCCGACAGGTTCGACCGCGTATAATGTTTCCGCGGGTGGGCCTCTGGTCTGGCCGGAGATGGACGCTTTTATCTTGACCGCGATCTGCCCCTTTCTGCAAAATTTTCCCCCTCTGGTTCTTAGCTCCGATGCAAGAGTACAAGTAAATATTTCTGAATCCAATTCCGGTATGTATATCACTGTTGACGGCCAGGGCGGGCATGAACTTGTTTCCGGGGATATTTTGCATATCCGTAAAGCGAGTAAAAAAATAAACATCATGGCCGCCGGATCGGACTATTTTATGTCCAAGTTGCGCGAGCGCGGTTTTTTGACTTGAAGCATGCCGGACGCAAAATGCGTTTTTGTCCGTAAATGGCCTTTTAAGCACAAATTTTAAGAAAATTAAATAAATACGGCCCGCGACCCTTTTTCCAGATTTGAACACTTAGTTTGAGGAGATGTTTTGAGCAAATTGCCGGAAGTTAATTCAGTGGTTGAACTCCAATATGGCAAGGATCCATTTTTGGACGCGTGGCTATTACATTTTATGACCGCGAACGATTTGGAGCATCTTATTTCTCCGGACAAGAACGCTTCCCTGGATCAATTGCGGTTCATGCTCGAGTTGGAAGAAGGACAGTTTTTTGCTCCGTGCACGGACTGGATGCTGGAAAATTTGCTTAATTCGGAGATGACAAAAGATCTCTTGAATGAATATCGAGCGACCTGGCGCAAGCTGGCCCGGGTTGTCCGCCATGTTCCCCTGGACCTGTATCTGCGGAGAAAGATTGTCGCTCTTTGCCGCCATAAATTTCAAGACACGCTGCGTTATCCTTTTGTCATTCCTTCCCGGCTGTTAAAAAGGCTTTTGACTATTTTCCTGAGTCAAAGCACGCTTCAGGATCCTTATCAGCAACGCAAGGTTGTATTCAATGAACGGGCGTATAATTTCATGCAAAGCCCTTTGTTCAAACGTTTTGTCAGCGCTTGCCCCAGCTCGACCATGGGCTGCAAGCGAATTCAGGATTTGCGCTGGCAATTGGATATTCAGGAATTCAAACGTCTGTTTTGTCTGTCAACCTGGAACGCTATATGGGAGGAAGAAGATTTTTCCCCGGATTCGGAAGTGGTTGAGCGGGAAATCAAGCGGGACTGGAAGGATTTTGAAGGAATCATGACTGAAAATTTTGGTCCGGAAAGTCACCGGGGCAAGAAAATATTGTATATGCCCAATTCCGCGGGGGGTATACTTTTTGACCTGTTGATAGTCAGGTCGTTTATCCGTCTTGGACACAAAGTAATTCTCGCTCTTAAAGAGGGGTTTTATTATGATTATCCCATGTTCTGGGATTATGAACACGACAGTATACTCTTTGAATTTCTCTCCGATGCGCGTATGGTTGAAGATAACAATGTATCCAAAAACGAGCTCCTGGATACTTTGCGGGCCAATGATCTGATGGTCATATCGGATGGAACGCGTGAACGTCTGAATCTTTATCGGACTTCGGTCACTTTTGCCCGGGCCTGGAAGGAATCGGACGTTATTATCGCCAAAGGCAATGGCAATTATCGTCGTCTTGCCTTGAATTCGCATATTTTTACCCGCGATATCCTGGCTTTTTACAGAGATACTGATACCAAGATGCATTTTCATTTTAAACGCAAATCTCCGCGGGTGCGGATCTATTCGGAAAAAGAACTGGTGCGCAAAGCGGAGAAAATAAAGCGGGAGATGGCCGAAGCCCAGGCCAACGGCCAGAAAGTCATGTTCTACAGCGCCATCGTGGGCAGTGTCCCCGGCCAGACCCAGACGGCCATATCCGTTTTGAATACATTTATCGGTTATTTGCGCAATAAACTGGAAAAGACGTTTATTATCAATCCGGCTGAACATTTTGAGTCCGGAATGGATGCCGACGATCTCATGTATATGTGGGAAATTGTCCAGCGCAGCGGACTTTTGGATATATGGAGGTTTCAGACGGTCGCGGATATCGAGATCAGTTTTGAGTTAATGGGTGAAAAAATCCCTCCGGTCTGGGCCGGCAAGGATTCGACTTATTCCACCGGTTGCACCAAAGAGATGCAGATAGCCCTGGAGGTGCAGCAGAAGTATCCCGAAATGCAGATAATCGGTCCCAGTCCGGAAAGATTCTTCCGCCGCCGCGAATACGGAATCGGTAAATTTTTTGATGCCAGCATGGAACGGCAGCTGACAAGGCGATAGGGTTGCAGGGTAAGGATTCCTCCGGCAGAAGAGTATTTTCGAATGTGAACCGCCCGTCCGGCACTCAGAGAGTTTGAGTACCGGATGAGGGACGGTGAATAGTCCATATTTTAGTGATCAAAATTAAGTTACTCGGGATTTCCATTTCCCGTCATCCGTCGTCCGTCTCCACAAACTCTTTTAGATCCGAATTCAGGATATGTTCAAGCTCGCGCCGGTTTTCCTCCCCGGTCTCGGTGAACAGAAATCCGAATACCGGGTAGGTTTTGTAGTCGGTTTTCCGCAGCTCCAGCGGGTTTTCAAACTTGGAAAGAAGCCGGTCGTAATCAAAAGAGGATATGTTCGCGCCGTCTATCCCGGTGGAATTGTCCAGAACGATTATGCTGAAGAGCTTCCCGTGCTTTTCCTTGAGGAGTTCGGACCAGTCCGGCTTTTTGTCCAGGTAATAGTAAAGATAGGGATTGAAGCCCCAGGCGTGATGGGTCATGTCCGCGGTGGTGCACCATCCTCCGAAGCGAAGCGGATTTATTTCTATGGGCAGGATCTGTTTGTTTTTCCCCCGCCTAAGCTCCATGTGCACCGGGAAATTTCTTATGCCTGTGGCCCGGCCGATTTTGCGGGCAAAATCAGTGAATTCCTCCAGGTTGTTTTCGATTATCTTTGTGGAGGTGGTGTATACCCGGTCGCTTACGTCCGCGTCCGAGGAAAAGGTGTGCTTGAAAACGGAAAGCAGCACCGGCTCGCCCGCGGAGTCGAAATACGCATCCACGGCGAATTCATCCCCGTCAATGCTTTGTTCGATTATGAAGCGCTCCGCGTCCATGACTTCCCGGGGATAGATGTTTTGGACCTTATTTATTTCCGCATGAATTTTTTTAAGAGTGGATGTCCATTCTTCCCGGTTGCTTACCCGGTACACCCCCATGCTGAAAAAGCCCACTGCCGGTTTTACTATCACCGGAAAAGGGATATCCGTCGGGCGTATCGAATCCAGCTCCTCAATGCCCGCACCCCGGAAATAAAAATCCGGGAAAATATCCCGGGTAATTTCCCGGAATTTGAGCTTGTCCTTGAACAGGTCGATTTTTCGGGGCAGATCGGTGTGCCCCAGATGCTCCGCGATCCAGCCGATGGAGTTCTCCGAAAGGGCATAGGCCCGGAGATTTTCACAGTCCTCGGCCAGTTCCCCGGCCCTGTTCTCATCTATTATTTTGGTCCCGGGAAGAAGGTCCAGGGCCTTGACCGCCTCGGTCCCCACTACCGGGATATTGTTGTCTTTTACTGTTTTCTTGAAAAAATAGGATACATACGGTTTGTCCGCGAAAAACATTTTTGACGGTTCTCCTTTTTGGGTTCAATAGGTTCGATGGGTTCCCGGATGTCTGTACTAAAAGTCATCCGGCACTTCCTCTTTTTTCCGGCTCCGTATGGCCTTGGGCAATAGAGCCAATCTATCCTCGGTCCGTTTTATTTGGGTCCGTAGGGTGTCCCGCTCGGATTCAAAAAGTTGGATTTTGAGGATGGCCGCCAGTTCAAAGGCCACTCCAATTTCCGCCCTGGGATCGCCTTTTTCTATGCGGTACAGCATGTCCCGGGATATCCCGGCCCGCTCGGATAGTTCCCTGGTGGTCATGCGGTTTTCGATTCTGGCGGTCCGGATAAGCCGGCCCAGAAGCTGAACCGCCTGAAGAGTATATCTGGAATATGCGCGGGTTTTTGTTTTAGGCATTTGTCTTATCTGTAAGTGCTGTAGTTGCAGTAGTCTTTTTTGTAAGACAAATTGTGTTTCGGTTATATAGAAAATGCAAGTAAAATTTGGCTCTTCGACGGAATGCATGGATTTTTGCGAGTTATTCTCCTGATCCTTTTGATGCCGCACTTTCGGTTCTGTATTTTCTAAGCCCCGCCAAAGGGGGATGCCCGCCCCCTTCGGCCTCGCTGGTTCCAAAGGAAGGCAGTTTTTGTTATCGGCAATGCCAATCGGTTTGAGAACCTGTTTTTGTGTTCCGTCCCGCGGTCCGTTTTCCCCCTTTTGGCGGGGGCAAGAAAATATGCGAACCTTTCGTCAGGAACATCAGAAAGGATCACTCGAATAAAATCCACACCCAACGTCGAGGAACCTAAAATTTGTAGATGAAAATTGTTGTTTGTTGCGGTAAGAATTCAGGGGCGAATAAAAAGACGGTTCTTTTCCATTTCATGTGGGTCAGTAATATTTTTCACTTAATGTCTACGTATGGATTGACCGTGCTGAAATCGATATTTCCGGCCAACAAAAACACCATGATCTATAAAGTTCCGAAACGTTTTATACTCCCTTGCTCTTGCCTTGGCGGTTACGCCTTGCTGTCATTCTGAGGGAGGCCTTGGCCGACCGTGAGAATCTCAAAGTGCAGTGGGTTATGCCGATACTCCGAATTTGTTCATAGACTATAAATCCAGGCGGTTATCTTTTGTATTTAGCGGCACGCCGAATTCGGCCAGAGGGCAGGGCATAATACTTGGGGATGGTCAAATTGGTCCAAAACCGGCGGATCGTTTTTCCCTCCGGAGGTAGACTTTCCCACCAGTGTCATTCTGAGGGAATAAAATGACCGAAGAATCTCCGCCAGAGTAAGGCGGAAATGCCATGGATCGGCGGTAATATGCATAATTTCGTCGATTCCGGCCACCCGATTTCATCAAATCGGCAAACTGGCCGGGGAATTCTCCAAGCTCATGCATAAAATAATTTTACCCATTCAAAATGGAAAAGATCCCAAAAATTTAAAATGGTTTGCACAGATTTTTGATACGGATCACCTTTTCAGGTTGTTTTTATAGCTGTTCGTATTTGGCGGCCATGGCCTGTATCTCTTTTTTTATCTCCTGCCTGAGTTCCTCCGGGGCCAATACCCGTGCGTTAGATCCGTATTTGAGTGCGGTCATCTTTATTTCCTGGAAATCGGCCACTGGGATGGACAGAATGATCCCGTCATCGGTTTGTGTTATTTCCTGATGTTCATGCCATACCTGATTGCGGACGATGTTCGCGGCCACCCCGGAAAACGCAAGGCAAACCTGCTTCACGGCGTCCCCTTTGAATATTCCGAAAGATGAATTCAAGTATTCGTCCAGATTCAGGTTCTGCGGGATCTCTTTTCGGGAATCGAGGATGTCTGTTTCTTCGATTCTTCCACTGTGAAACATGCGCAAGCCCTTGCGCATAAAACAAAAGGCCACGAGATACCATTGGCCCTGATATCCGTGCAGACGCAGCGGTCTTATTTCCCGCCGTGTTATGTTCCCCCGGACGTCGCGGTAGCGGATGGCCATATCCGTGCCCTGGCTGAGGCCGTCTATGATGGCCGAAAGTATGTGCTCCGGTGGAGGCTCTATCTCCACGAATTCGCAGGATATATTGTCCAAGGTCTCCTTTGCTTTTTCAAACAGGCATTCGCTGAGAGAGTTTTTGATCTGTTTGAACTCTTCTATCCCAGACAGGCCGGTCCTCTCGGCCATTTTGTTCAGCAGGGCGGCAAAAATAAGTGTGTTTTGGTAATTTTCAAAGGGCAGGCGGTAGTTTTCCGAGGAATAATAATAGCCGTTCTTTTCCCGTTCATATTCCAGTGGGGCTCCAAGGCGGTCGCGCATATATTCGACGTCGCGCTTGGCGGTCGCCTTGCTTACCTCAAAGCAGTCCTGGAGCCTTTGAAGACTCGGAATCCGCCCGTTTTTCACCCAGCCGTGAAAGGTCATTATCCGTTCCAGATTACCCATGCTATCTCCTTTGTCCAGCGGTAAACAAAGCCTGATTACTAACCCGGACAATATAGGTTTGCAACTCAGACAGTCATCTTCAAAAAGTTTTTCATTTTTTTATCCCGGTATCACTATGTGAGACTCCCCCTGTGATATGATCCGCTGACAAAACCTTTTTTCAGGCAAGCCATAATCCCGGCACAGGGCAGGGCAATACTTGGTGTTTTTTTCGCAAAAAAGTCTGCTCCTGAACCCTTTAAAGTTCAAGACC
>JBNJHA010000077.1:0-9400 GCA_051748085.1 Thermodesulfobacteriota bacterium | reverse complement strand
CGAGGCCGAAGGGGGCGGGCATCCCCCTTTGGCGGGGCTTAGAAAATACAGAACCGAAAGTGCGGCATCAAAAGGATCAGGAGAATAACTCGCAAAAATTCATGCATTCCGTCGAAGAGCCGATTATTTTCATGCGCAAATTCAAAAACTTACGGATATAAAAGTATCGGGGTCTAGGTCAAAAAAAGATCAGGGAGGAGGCAATGAAAAAAAATCAAAAAACGCTCAAAGCGGACCTGCATGTGCATTCCAAATATTCCAGGCGCCCCTCGCAATGGATCCTGCAGAAAATCGGCTGTCCGGAGAGTTTTACCGAACCCCTGCAGATATATGCCGAGGCCCGGAAAAAAGGGATGGACCTTATAACCATAACCGACCACAACCGGATTGACGGCGCCCTGGAAATCGCCCATCTGGAAAACACCTTCATAAGCGAGGAGATAACCACTTATTTCCCGGAAGACGGGTGCAAGGCCCATGTCCTGGCCTGGGGCATCACCGAAAAGGATCACCGCGAGTTCGGAAAAATCCGGGAAAACATTCATGAACTGGTCCTTTATCTGCGAAACGAGAATATAGCCCACTGCCTGGCTCACCCCTTGTTTTCCATAAACGACAAATTGACCTTGGAGCACATCGAAAAATTTCTGGTCCTGTTCAACACCTTTGAGCTGAACGGCAGCCGGGATGCTTCCCAGAACAACTGCCTGCGCCGAATAATCAACAGGCTTACACGGGAAGACGTGCACAAGCTTGCCGACAGGCACGGAATCGAACCGTTCGGAAACGCCCCCTGGGAAAAAAGTTTTACCGCGGGGTCGGACGATCATTCCGGATTGAACATCGCCTGTATGTACACGGAAATAACGGGGGGTTGCGGCAAGGAAGAATTCCTGAATTTGCTGCAAAATAAAAAATCGGTTGCCGCCGGAGAACCGAACACGCCGCTTTCCATGGCCCGCAATCTGTACTCCATAGCCTACCAATTCTATCTATCCAAGGACTGCTCTTTGCCGCTTAAAAAATCGCTTTTTTTTCGCTTCACTCACAATCTGCTCGCTCCCGGGGGGACAAGCCGGGTCAGCCTGCTTCAAAAATTTAAGCAGGCCTGGGGACAACGCAAATCCTCGCTTTATTTTCGACTCCTGGACACCGACCTGGTCCAAAACCTGCTTTTAAAGGAAGCCGACGACATAATCCACCACACCGGGCAATTCAAACAGGCAGCCGGGAAAAGCCCGGAAGGAAGCGGCGGCCGGGACAAGCTCTGGCAGGAATTCGTATGCCAGGCCTCCAACCGGATTACCGCTCATTTTTCCCGGGAAATCCAGGAAAACCTGAAAAACGCCCGGCTTTTCGATATATTCAAAACAATCGGCTCCTCGGGCTCACTGTACACGCTTTTGGCGCCGTTTTTCATCTCCTACGGGCTCTTTTCCCGCGAACAAGAATTCGCCCGAAAGTGCCGGCAAAAATTCCTGCACGAGCCGGACAAGGAAAACCAAGACTTTCGCATCGCCCATTTCACGGACACCCTGGAGGAGGTCAACGGCGTGGCCCTGACCATCCGCAAACAGGCGGCAATGGCCAGGGAATTTAAAAAGGACATGACCGTTCTGCACTGTCGCGCGTCCACCGGCGGAGACTGCGCGGGAGACGGGACAAGCTTTCCTTGGGAGCGGCAGGGAAGCATAAAAAGCTTCCCTCCGGTGCACACCTTCAATCTGGAGGAATACCCGCAGCTGAACTTCCATTGCCCGCCGTTTCTGGAGATAATGCACCATTGCTTTGAAAACGCCTATAACCTGATCATCTCGGCCACCCCCGGACCGATGGGTTTGGCCGCCCTGGCCGTATCCAAAAACATGCGTGTTCCCATTCACGGCACCTACCACACCTCTTTTCCGGATTACGTCTACAGCATGACCCGGGACGAGACCCTGGAAGAAACGACCAAGCGATACATGGGCTGGTATTACAGTCAGATGGAAGTGGTTTACGCCCCTTCCCGGGCCACAGCCGATGAGCTGGAAATGCTCGGGGTGGATCCGAAAAAGATCGTCATTTACCCTAGAGGCGTGGACTGCAACCGCTTTCACCCCGACAAAACACCCCGCAGGGACAAAAAGCGGACCACCCTTATCTATGTCGGACGGGTCTCCAAGGAAAAGAACCTGGACGTTCTGGCCGAGGCGTTCGCCAAGGCCTGCGCCCGTATCAACGGACTGAATCTTAAAATCGTGGGCGACGGACCGTACCGGGAAGAGATGCGCAAGGTGTGCTCGGGACTGGATGTGGATTTTCCGGGCGAACTCGGCGGTGACGATCTGGTCCGGGCTTACGGCGGGTCCGATCTGTTCGTATTCCCTTCCGGCACGGACACCTTCGGAAACGTGGTCCTGGAAGCCCAAGCCTCGAGCATTCCGGTGATCGTCACCGATCGCGGCGGCCCCCGGGAAAACATTATACACGGAGAAACCGGCGTGGTTGTCCCGGTCGACGATCCGGAACACCTGGCCCGGGAAATAGTCAACCTGGCCGGCGATCCGGACAGATTGAAAAAAATGGGCCGAAAAGCCCGGGAATACGCCCGGGCCAGAAGCTTTGACCGCGCCTTTCTGGATACCTGGAAAATATTCGAGGAAAAGACTTTAAACAAAGTGGCCTGAATAATCCGCCCAGAACTTTCCTTGTTCCCAATAACGCTCGCGTTTGGAGCAAAACCGCAAACTCGATTTACTTTCCCGGCTCACCCGATTTCTTCCAGGTTCACCCCGGCGGTCTCCATTCTGTATTTCCAGGTGATAAAAGCACCCAGCAGGGAAGTGCCTGCAAGGATATGCAAAAGAATCTGGGTTCCAATGTCCTTGAGCAGAACCGGAAACAAAAATGCCGTCAATACCGCCCCGATTTTGCCGAATGAGGCCGCGAACCCGGCCCCCTTGCCCCGAACGGCGGTCGGGAATACTTCACCGGAAATCAGATAGGTCATGGCGTTGGGCCCCATATTGGTCATGAAATTGAACAGCATGAAACCTGAAAATATGAAAAACATCCTCGCATGCCCTTCAAATCCAAAAGACAGAGAAGCCATGAAAAGCCCGGCGGCGCAACCGCAAAAGCCAAGCACCTGAAGCTTTATCCTGCCCACTTTGTCCGCGAGAAAAACGGCCGCTATTATCCCTATTAAAAGCAGAATATCGACAAGAGCCGCACCCTTGGCGGACAGCATGTCGTTAAGGACTATATCCGATACGCTCTTCGCATGTTCAATTTTTCCGCCTATAACAGTTGCAAGTATGGTCGGAGTGAATATTCCTATCCCATAAGTGCTCAAATCCTGCAGAAACCAGGGCAGAGAAGCGAGTATGGTCGCTCTTGCATTTTTTTTCCTGAACAGGTCAAGATACGAATTACCGTTTTTTCGATCCGCTTCCGGGATCCTTATGCTCACTTCCTTTGGATATTGAGGAGTTCTTTTGAGCAGTGATAAAAGCTCGCTTTCGGCTTTGGCTATTCTTCCCCGAGCAACAAGCCATTGACTGCTGTCCGGTATGAACAGCCGTGCGACGGTAATCAGGACGGCCGGAATGATTGGCGCGGCATACATCCATCTCCAGGCCGAAAGATCCGGCGTTTCATATAAAATCATATAACCGGCCAGGGTGCCGGCCATCGCACCTACCGCCTGGAAGCCGAAGGCGCTTAGAACGAGTTTCCCCCTGCTACGACTGGGGATGCTCTCGGAAATAATCATATGCGCGGTGGGGTAGTCGCATCCGAGAGCGATTCCCATGATGAAAAGGAAAAACAGGATGCAGGAATAACCGGGGCTTAAGGCAGTGCAGATCAGGCTCACAGTAAAAATAAGCATCTCCACTATGAACATCCGTTTTCTGCCGAATCTGTCCGAAAGACTTCCCAGGAAAGACGCTCCTATAAGGATCCCGAATAACGGAGCCGCACCGATTGCCCCTTTCTCGGCGGCAGTCAGACCGAATTCCCGGACCATCAGCGGCAGGGCGATCCCGGTAATAAACACCATCATCCCTTCAAAAAATTTTCCGGCCGATGCCAGCAGCCATATCCGCCACTGCATGACCGTCAGCGGGGTGGCTGGTGAACTCGTGCCGTCCCGCCATGCAGGGACTTCGTCTATATATTCCTGGACGGTTTTGTTTTCCCCGTTATAAACTCCTGACTCCCCCATTGACGTCCTCCTTGATAACTGACCGGAAATCAAAAACAACCGCGCCTGAACCTGTTTCCACGTATATCGGAAAAATACATAAGCATGGTTACCCGATGATTACATTTCAATTTCAAGATTGTCTTAAATCCGCCGTGTAATAATTCTGTAACAATTTAAATATATGCAAATATAATTGTAACCATGGTTCATGTTCGGGCATAAGGCATGTTCTTTAATTTCGATTAACAAGGAGAACTGCATGGCTCTAAAAAATTTTGTCGTGGACACCAATGTGCTTCTGGAGAATCCAAAATGTATAAGGGCATTGCGCAATGGAAATGAAAACAAAATCATTTTGCCATATACTGTTTTGGAGGAGTTGGACGGCCTAAAAAAAGACCACCGCCTGTCGCATCTGGTTTCGCAAACGGTCAGGGAAATCGAATCAGACAATGAAATAAAGATATTAAAGCCCAATAACGGTACGGCAACAAAAGGGACCAACGACGACCGCATAATTTCGGAAATTATTCAAAGCGGGCTGAAGCACCCTATCCTGGTCACCAATGACCGCATCATGCAGATAAAAGCAAAAATGCATGATGTAACCTCGGAATATTATCGGGACTCATATCCGTTTAAAAGCGAATCCCAGACATATACCGGTTTTTTGGATAAGGAGGACAAACAGGTCTGCAACAGTTTCAGATGGGAGTCTGGCACCCCGGTTTTTAAAGGAGCACACGAGGAAAAACCTATAGATTATCAGCACAAGATATGGGGAGTAGTGCCCAGAAACGTTTATCAGAATCTGGCACTGGAACTGTTCCTTAACCCGGATATTATTTTAACAAGCGTACAATCCGAGGCCGGCTACGGCAAAACCTATCTCGCCCTGGCCTCCGCACTCCACTTGGCTTTGGAAATCAAGCGCAATACGTACAAAAAAATCTATCTGATAAAGCCGGTGATAGAGATCGGTTCCAAAATGGGATATCTGCCGGGAGATGCAGAAGAAAAAATGGCGCCCTATACCAGATACATACTGGACCTTCTCTCCAAACTGCACGAAATCCGCCCGGCCAACCGCATATACGAAGACCCGGAAAAGGACACCTCCAGACTGAACAGCAAAAGATTTCAGATTCTTCCTCTTGCCTATATCCGGGGCATGAACATTGAGGATGCCGTGGTCATAATCGACGAAGTGCAGAATCTTTCGCGAACCGAGACAAGATCCCTGCTCACCAGAATGGGCAAGGGGGTCAAATGCTTTTGCCTCGGCGATACCAGGCAGGTGGACAATCCGTACTTAAACGAAAGCAATAACGGACTGAACTGGCTGGTGAAAAAATGCAAAGGGATGAAGAATTACGCGCATATCGTCCTGAAAGGGGATACGTCAAGAGGCCCGATTACGGATATGGTGCTCAAATCGGGCTTATAGAACGCAACAGCAAAAAGTCGAAAACTGAAGTTAAACGCACCGGATAAAATTTGTAACTCACTGGTTTTACTTAAAACTTTCAACTTAAAACTTAACACTGCCTGCAAAAACTTATTTTTTGCAGGTGCATCTTATAGGCAATAATTTGGTGAACAAATACACAAAAAGGAGAACGGCAATGGAAAAAATTCTATTTATCTGTGTCCACAACAGTGCTCGCAGCCAAATCGCGGAAGCTTACCTCAAGCAGCTTGGCGGGGAGGAATTCCAGGTCGAAAGCGCCGGATTCGAACCGACAACGATCAACCCTCTTGTTGTTGAGGTGATGCGGGAAGAAGGCATAGACCTGTCCGAAAAGTCCACACAGTCCGCGTTTGAATTATTTAAAAAGGGCCGGACTTTCACTTACGTCATCACGGTCTGTGACGAATCCGTGGACAAAAAATGCCCGATTTTTCCGGGCATGACTCACCGGCTGCACCTGCCCTTTGCCGATCCGGCCAAAGTGGAAGGAACTGAAGAGGAAAAGCTATCCCAATTCAGAAGTGTTCGTGACCAAATCAAAGGTGTGATGCAGGAATTCATTGACTGGGTACGCACCGGGAACAAAAAGAAACCTGGCAATTTTTGGGAGACAAAAGACATAAAAAGTAAATAAAATCTTGTCTAAAAATTAAACTGGTAAAGGCTATTTGCATTTCAGAAAAATAGCGCTTCGAGGCCAAATAACCGCCTATTGACGGCTTGCGCATTTTCACCAAGGGCCTGAACTTGCCTTAGCGTGCTTACACCTCCAGCGAATCTCCCTTTTCAGGCATAAAGATTCCGGGGCGGGAATCCGGGTCGAGCAATTCCCGTATCCGATTTTCCTTTTCCCGCCTGACATCCCTTTGCACATGGACGAGAGCCAGCTTTTCCGCTTTCGCCCGGACGGCGAAATCAATGCTTTCCCGCACGCTGCCGTGGTCCGGTTTGACCGGCTCCAGACCGAAGGCCTCGTGGATTATCAGATCACTATTTTCGGCCAAGGCTTCCGACTCCGGAGTGGCCCGGCCGTCGCCGCTGTAAAATATCGAAGCGTGTCCGTCCCCGGCATGCAGACACAGCGCGGGAACGGCATGGGTGACTTTGGCCGCCCGGCAGGAAAAACCGCCCAGGGAAAAACCGGCTTCCGGGGAGACCTCTAGAAAATCGAGCCGGTAATTCATTTTATCCCGCACCCCGGGATAGGCCAGGTCAAAGGCCGCCTTCACGCTCTTTTCCAGGCCCGGACCTCCGGCCACGGTCAGATCCTTTTCCCGTCCCTGTTCGTAGAATCGAAGCAGAACCTGGGGCAACCCGAAAAAATGATCTCCATGCAGGTGAGATATCCAAACCGCGTCCAGATTGAGGGGGTCGGGACAAAGATTCCAGAATCCGGCGGGCACGGAAAAGCCGCAGTCCAAAAGAAGGCTCATCCCTCCCGACCGTAAAAGGATCGAAGTATTCGGCCTGCTTTCGTCAAAGGCCTCGCCAACGCCCACAAATACTACTTTCATATCCGGCTCCCTGTTTAAATCCCAGCCTTATGCCTTGATGCACACAAGCGGCTCCAGCCGGGGCGGAAATGCTCCCGGCCCCGTTTATGTTCCTCATCCATTTCGATATTCCGGTCGTTCAATACCTGACCCGCGACAATTATTAGTTCTTATCCGAAAATTCAAAAAATTAATGGAATTGAATAATTATGAGCGAGCGTATCTTAATACGTGATCGAATAATTACGAAAATCAACAAGGTTAAACTGGGAAAGGGCCATTTCCGGGTGAAAACTATTTAAACGGATACATCTCCTTTTCCTCAGACAGACGGATCCAGCCCTTTATGATGCGGTAGATCACCCAAACCGCGTTGGCGAAAAGCACCGCGTATCCGATAAGGACAATCGCGGTCAAAACCCCGATCACAGTCCACAGGATGCTGTACCAAAACGTCCTTACCTGCCAGCGGAAATGGGACTCGAGCCAGGTTCCCCGGACATCATCCCTTTTTATATAATTCAGGATAACTCCGATAATCAGGGTTATTCCCACCACGAAAGAAGCCGCCTGCAACGCGTAAACCAGGACGGTGATCGTCTTTGGGGAAATGCCTTTTTCGCTTTGCGAGGCGGAATGCTGATCGGGTGACCTGGAAATTTGATTCATGTTTCCTCCTTGAACTCCCCTGCGGGGGCAAAGTCAGGAAAACAGAAATCGGCGTCCGGGGCAAATGGATTGTTCCGGACATCAGGAAGCTATCTTCGGATCATATTCTGTCCCGCAGGACATGGAATCTGAGGCTGGACGCGGTGACATCGCTTCTGCCGGTAAACCAGAAGGTAAACAGGCCCACGGCCTGAAGCAAAAGGATTGTTTCCGGAGTCCACAAGACGGATAACCCGGGAAGGATCTCGGGAAAAGTCCCCGAGGAAGAGGGAAAGAAAAACGGCAGGGCCAGGGCGTACCCGGCACAGACAAGACTCATTCCCTGATAGGTCGAAATTCTGCCCCGGCCCCGGTAATCGCTGCGCAAAAATTCGGAAAAAAACCGCCACAGCTGGGTTGTCAGCATGCTTATGAGCAAGGCGGCCACGAAAAAACCGTAAAGAAACATGGCCATGCCCAGCAGGGCGCAGACCGAATATAAAACCGTGGTTACGGCTTGGACCGGAATCAAAGCGACACCCTCAAAGCCACCGGCGTAACTGGCCTTCTTTGTCTCGCCCCTGAAAACAAGGCCGAATCCGCCCAGCTTTTCACGCCAGCGGGGGGACAGGGAAGAGATCGGCCGCCCGTAACAACAGCCGAAACTTATGCAGGCCAGCCGGCCCATTCCCTCGCCAAGGGCATAGGCGACTCCGATAGCGGCCAGAACCGGGATGACGCCGCCCCCGTTTTCAAAAAACTTTTCCCCGGCCCAAACAATCCACGGAGCCAGCAAGGTGCCCACGAAAACCGCCCCGCCGATGCTGAGCGTGTAGCTTTTCTTCTCCACGAACCTGGCCACCAGACTGGAAGCCGGAATGCAGACACCCAATAAAATGCCGATGACGGCCAGAAGAAAAATTCCGGAAACGCCGACAGTCCCGCATAAAAAGACCGCCACGGCCGTTGCAGCGGCATAACTCAATCCATTGAAAAGGCCATAAAAAGTGAAATTGACCCCCTTCCACTCCCGACCGTCCGCGCTGGAGACCGGAACAGCGGCCAGCATCTGCCACCCGGCTTCGGGCAGGTGCACAAAAGCCCAGCGATAAAGAAAAAACAAAATCACGGATAAAAATACTATCAAAGCCATCACGGCCATTTGAAGATACTCCCTTTAAAGTTTGGCCCCTCACATAAATCCGTGCAGAATTTTGTTGCCCGGAACCCGCAAGTAACAATTAATATACTGAATTTAAATGTTTTTATTAAAAATCATTGAATCGTTTAACCGTTGGGACAATCCAAATCGAAATCGAAAGAGTATGTCATTCGGTGCGGGTGGAACCCTCGGCTTATGGGGTCGATTCCGATCCCGATAGCGATTTCGATCCCGAAGAAAAAATTTCCACCCCGCTTGATCTCCAGACCAAGAATATTTCCCGCAACAAAACGGTCCTTCACCCTCTCGGGACAAAGGCTAACCGGAAAAGCAAAAAGGCCTTTCCGCTTTACTTGCCTCCCCGGCCGCCTTGCCGATGGACATGCGCACTTCCACCTCGGTTTCGACCAATGCTTCGCCGAATCCATGACTCA
>JBNJHA010000076.1:0-9579 GCA_051748085.1 Thermodesulfobacteriota bacterium | reverse complement strand
TGGTGATTTCAACAGCTCTGTTCACCGCCTGTTGTGAATCCACAAACCCGCTCAGTTGGACCGTACCTTTGTAGGTTTCAACACTGATACTGAATGATTTGAGGAAATCGTCCTTTGCCAGCAGGGATTTGACCTTGGTGGTTATGACCGTATCGTCAAATTTTTCCCCGGTGCTTGAACTTTTCGTGGTGGATGCGCAGCCCGCGAAGGTGAACAGAAAGACGAAAAGGAGCAAGCTACCAATAAGCCTATGTTTTATTAGCATATCAGATACTTCCTTTTGAATGCGTTTTGTTTTGGATGACAGGGCATCGGCGGATCATGACCGCCGGCGACCTTGTAAAACCTGTACCAGCACCACAATGATAGCGATCACCAGCAGTGCATGAATGATCCCGCCCAAGGTATAGCCGGTCAACAATCCCAGCACCCAGAGCACCAATAGAATTACAAAGATGGTCCAAAGCATAGTAGCCTCCTTTCTTGTTTTTTAGCTGCATTTCCCCTCCGGGCTGCATGTTTTTTCTGAGCTAAAGCGGGCTTGGCCAGCAGCCCGACCAAGAGGAACTTGAACCGCCCGTCCGGCACTCGGAGATCCTGAATGCCGGGTTTTGCGAGTTAGCGGTTCAAACTTTCTTTTCCTCCGACAGAGTTTCAAGGATAAGGCACTAAAGGCAGTGCAAAACATTTTTTGCACCGGCATCAATCCTGCGGTATCCGGGCTTTTTCCGGAGTTGCCTGTTTAACGTATTTATAAAAGTCGCTGTCCGTGGTCATGATCAGTACGGAGTTCGCATTCGGCTTTTCTTTGTAGCTTTCGATCGTACGCAGAAAAGCATAGAATTCCGGATCTTTGTTGAAAGCCTGGCCGTATATTTTGGTGGCTTCGGCATCGGCTTTGCCCTGGACTTCCTGCACCCGGCGATAGGCTGTAGAGCGGATATCGCGCAGCTCTTTTTCCATTGTACCTAGTATTTCGGCGCTGCGTCCTTCTCCTTCGGAGCGGAATCGGGCGGCGATGCGTTTGCGCTCGGAAATCATGCGCTCATAAACTTTTTCCCTGACGCTTTCCACGTAATCGAGACGTTTTATGCGCACGTCCACCAACTCGATTCCGTACTGAGGAATAATCTTTTGCGCCTCAGCAAGTATCGTCCGGGTGATCTTTTCCCGACCTTGGGCGATCTCTTTTTTCAATTCTTCTTCCCGTTCCTTGGGCACTTCCTTGAGCACCTCGTCTTCCGGGACTTCCCAGGACGCGCTGCGTACAAGTTCAACCAGCTCGCTGCCCGAGACCTGGTCGCGAACCACAGAATCCAGGATATCGTTTAAGCGGGACTGGGCCCCTTCTTCACTGGCCACGTTTTCCAGAAACTTTCTGGCGTCCGCAATCCTCCACCTGGCGGTGGTGTCCACCCAAATGAACTCGCGTCCCTTGGTGGGAACCTGGTTGGGATCACCGTCCCATACGAGCAGTCGTTTTTCGAAGCGTCTGACTTCCTGTATAAAGGGAAGTTTCATGTGCAGGCCGGCCTCTGTCACGGTTCCTCCTACGGGTTTGCCGAACTGCACGACTATGGCCTGCTGGCCCTCTTCCAAAGTGTAAAGGCCGCTATAGAGGGCGATAACGATCAATACCGTTATCGCCATGCCGACTATTTTCAAATGAGATTTCATTATTTTCCCCCTTGAGCTGATGGTTGTGCCCCGGACTCCATTGAAAGCCACGGCACCATGGCCTTCTGATCCTGATCCACGATATAAAGTCTCTTCATGTCGGCCAGCAAACCGGTCATGGCCTCCAGATAAAGACGTCTGCGGGTGACCTGGGGAGCTTCCACGTATTCTTTCAAAATGGACTTAAATCGGGTGGCCTCGCCTTGGGCCCGATTGACGCGTTCCAGGGCGTATCCTTCGGCCTCGCTGATACTTTGTTCAGCCACTCCCCGAGCCTTGGGAATTTCCCGGTTGGCCCGTTCCTCGGCCTTGTTGATCGTCTGCTCTTTGTCCTGGCGGGATTCATTCACTTCATTAAAGGCGGGTTTGACGGTATCCGGCGGTGTAACATCCTGAAGTTCCACAGTAACCAGGCGAACCCCGGCTTTATAGTCGGACAGGATTTTCTGGATCTCGGTTTTTGCTTCACTGGCCACAGCCACCCGGCCGGTGGTCAACACATCACTGCCGATACGATTGCCCACCGCCCGGCGCATGACCGCCTCGGTGATGTCGCGGATTGTCTTCGGTGTCTCACGTACATGAAACAAAAAACGGATCGGGTCTTCAATCCGGTACTGGATGATCCATTGCACATCGATGACGTTTAAGTCGCCGGTGAGCATCAATGACTCGTCTTTGTAAGAACCGCTGGCTTCATAGCGGGTCTTTTCCCCGGGGGCGCTGGTCACGGTCCGAAATCCGAATTCTTCCTTGAGCACCCGGGCGGTTGGCACCATACGGGCCGTTTCTATACCAAGCGGGAGCTTGAAATGCAGTCCCGGCCCGGCCGTGCGAACCACCTTCCCAAAGCGCTGCACAATCCCGGTTTCTTCCGGCTGGACCGTGAACCACACGCTCCAGAAGAGTGCCACCAGTACCAAAGCGGCAATGATCAGGCTTGAACGTCCTTTGAATGCTTGCAATCGATGTTTAATTTTTTCCATCACCTCTTCGAAAGACGGCGCGGATCCTCCCGGGGGTTGATTCCATCCATTCATTTTTTAATCTCCTTGTTTTTTGAGCCATGCGCCGTAATCTCTTTTGCTGCGCTCAGAGAAAACCGCGTTCATGTCTTCGGCTTTTTGGATTGTGTAAATATGGATGCCATGCGGCTGGCGCAAAAGGCACTTGAGCCCCAGCAGAACACCGAACAATTGTGATTTCAAATGCTTGTCCAGCTTTTGCCGGTTTTCCCATTCTTCAATTACATAAAATGTGTTTTCCTCCTTGATGTCGCATGAAAACGCATAACCGAGGCATCCGTCTTCTTTTTCCATTGTTGCCGTAAGAGACAGAAGTGTCTGCAGGACTTCTTTGTGTTTTTCCGTCAGCACTTGCATGGTTATTCGGACTATGATCATGGTTGCCACTTTCCGGCACAAGCC
Source organism: Thermodesulfobacteriota bacterium (assembly GCA_051748085.1). Classification (GTDB taxonomy): domain Bacteria; phylum Desulfobacterota; class Desulfovibrionia; order Desulfovibrionales; family Desulfonatronovibrionaceae; genus CAYNNQ01. The sequence goes on along the minus strand of JBNJHA010000076.1, from coordinate 6,475 downwards.
GGTATTCGGGTTTGGTTCGTGATTTTGGGCACTCTCATTTTTATAGTTCTACATAATCCGTGCCGGAATCTTTGTGCTTGAGAATACGACTGTAAGTCGCTGTTTTAACGGATATATTGGTTTTAACGGGTGGGGTGGATTTAAAGGAGAGAATAAAAATTTTTGGTCATATATGATCAGTGGTCATATATGACCAAAGTTTAGTTTTGTGGTGTGCATGCTTGCTCCTGGAAGAAGAACATTATATATAGGGGGATCAAAAGGTGTTAGTTAGTTCTTATCCGGAAATTTAAAAATTTCCGGACTTAGAAACTAGTTATTGGTTTAGTAGCGCCGCTCAACTCAGTTCCAGGCAGGAAAAAGTCGCATGAATCTAATCAAATCATGGTTTGAAAGACATTTCAGCAATCCTCAGGTGGTCATCCTTCTGGTCATCCTTCTGGCCGGTTTCGGGGTGGTCTTTTTCCTGGGCCGGATGCTGGTTCCTTTTTTTGCCGGGCTTATAATTGCCTATCTCCTGGACGGACTGGTCAAGCAGTTGGCTAAAAGAGGCGTTCCCAGGTTTGCGGGGGTTCTGCTCACTTTTTTGCTGTTTATGCTTCTTTTGCTGTTCAGCATTTTCTGGCTGGTCCCTGAGCTGGCCAAACAGATCACTCAACTGGTGCAGCAGCTTCCGAGTATGGTAAGTGAAATCCAGGTTCTGCTTTTGCAGCTGCCTGACCGCTATCCAAAGTTCATTTCCGAAGCCCAGGTCTATGAATTCTTTTCGGTCATCCGGGGCGAGGTGGGCAAGCTGGCCCACAACATCCTGTCCATTTCCGTGGCTTCGGTCGTGGGACTGATTACCCTGCTGGTCTACCTGGTCCTTGTCCCCCTGCTGGTCTTTTTCTTTCTCAAAGACAAGGACAAGATACTGAACTGGTTTGCCGGATTTCTTCCCCGGGACCGGTCCCTGGCCGTGCAGGTCTGGCAGGATGTGAACATGCAGATCTCCAATTATATCCGGGGCAAGACCTGGGAGATCATTATCGTCTGGGGGGCCACGTTTCTCACCTTCACCCTTCTAAAGCTTCAGTATGCCATGCTCCTGGGGGCCATTGTCGGATTTTCCGTGCTCATTCCCTATGTGGGCGCGTCAGTGGCCACCATCCCTGTGGCTTTGGTCGCCTATTTCCAATGGGGGATGGGGTCGGAGTTGGTCTGGGTGCTCATTGCCTACGCCATTATTCAGATGCTGGATGCCAATGTCCTGGTTACTTTGCTCCTGGCCGAGGTGGTGAACATCCATCCGGTGGCAGTCATCGCGGCCATTCTGGTATTTGGCGGATTATGGGGCTTCTGGGGAGTCTTTTTCGCCATTCCCCTGGCCACGCTCGGCCAGGCGATTATCAAGGCCTGGCCGGTGCACAAGGATGAGGAGTTTGAGGAAGATGAAGAGGAATTAAAGGCGGAAGGCTGATTTTTTATGCACGGGTGGCGGAAGAACTCGAACCGCTCGCTTCCTTTCCCGATGTTTTTGTCATGAATATCCTTTGCTCTTTTTCTGGTTCAGGCTCGATCAGGCCGGCACAAAAAGAGTACCGCGCCGAATGCCGCAAAGCCTGTTAGGCCGAAAAGCCATTGCGGATCAGGATAAATGTAGCAGACAACGCGAATGCCGCTGCCGCACAGGAAAATAATAAAAGCCGTCAGCCCCAGGATTGCCCACCGGGTTGCAAAGTTGTCGGCAGCGAAAAGCGCAAATAATTTCGGCATCACTTTTCTGAACAGGATAACCAGCCCCACGGCAAGCAGCAGACTGCCGATAACAAACAAGTACCAGGCAGATATGTTCAGTCCATGATCGAAATGTCCCGTGTCTCCTCCTGATGCAAACGTCCGCATGACAATATAGGCCACCAGTTCCATGAAATTGGCGACGATAAACTAGTAAACGAAATGAAAGGTCCATTTGCGCTTCATCATTGCCGGCCTTTGCAGCAGGTATAAGCCCGCAATTACCATGAGCGCATGGACAAGCAACGGACTCGCGCCTATAACCGCTTCCGTTGCATTGCCCGGTTGAGGAAACAGTTTTGAATAGTGGACTCCTTCGTCCCATCCGGTCATCATCAATGGATTTCCCCAGATAATCCCAAAAGGATTGTCCATGTCCCCAAACAGCCAGGCAACAGTACTGTGCGTGAATTCATGCATCAGGATGAGGACCGTCTGTAAAAGGAAAAAGGAGAACAGAACAATCAAAAAATATTTTCCCGCCGCCTTGAGGTGCTGTATATGATTCATGTTCTAGCCATTATTCTTGTCCCGCCCTTTTCCTGGAAACCTGCTTTTTTGAACATTTTTAGAAGTCTATGATGCGGGAAAAATGCTTGTCAATCGAGAACTGTGAGCGCCCGATTGAACGGGTGACAGGCATTAGCTGTTGTCTGGACTGGTATGGCTTGTACTGGTCTCCGGTCGCCGGGACATTTCCCGGGTCAGCCAGAATCCTGCCCCGAGCAGCAGTATCCCGCCGTAAATCATGCCCTTAGAAGGCATTTCCCTGAAGATCAGATATCCCAGAAATGCGGCCACAATAGGGGAAACGATTATGTCCACGAGCGCATAGAGATTGGCCCGAAGTTTTTTCAGGACTATGGAAATGCCGAAATAGGCGAATCCGGTGGATACGAACCCCAGACACGCGGCCCAGAGCATGACCGGCAGCTTTGCTTCCAGTGCGGGATAGTAAATCATGGCCGTGATTTTGCCCGGACCGTAAATCAAAAGCGCCGGGGAGAGAAGAATGGCAGCGGTGAGCATGGACCATGCGATGTCGTTGCCGGTTTCGGTTTTGCCTTCATAACGCATGTAGGTAACCATCGCGGCATATACCGCTGCATCACCCAGGGCGATGATGTTTCCGAGCATATAGCCGCCGCTGAGCGGTTTGGCCAGAACGATGCCGGCCAGGGCCACGGCAAAGATAAATATGTATTTTTTACGCGCTTTTTCCCCCAGGAAAAGGGCGGCAAAAATAAAGGTGAAAAAGGGGGCCACGCTCCAGAATACGACTACGTTTGCAATCGGGGCCAGGGTCATGGCCAGATTGAAGACGCTTATCTGCGCGGCGATGAGTATGCCGATTATTGTGGTATCCTTGAGATTGTTCCGGGGAAAACCAAGGCTTTGCCTGTTGACCAAAGGTATGGCCAGCATCAGAAAAAGCGCGGCAAATGTCAGGGCATAGAAATTGAGCGAATGAATGGGGATAAGTCCGTTGGTAAGTTTAACAAAAACACCGATCGTTGCTTCGGAAAGCGTTATCAGCAGGAGCAGTAAAAAAGTTTTAAGCATCTTTAAAAATCAAACAAGAGCGATGAAGGTGATTTTCATGATATAATCCATTGGAATGTTCGTTAGTTCTTATCCGGAAATGCAAAAATTTCCGGATGGAATTTAGTTGTTGCCCCCACCCTTTAATACCCTGTGCAGGCGACATCAATCCAGGCGAAGAAGCTTGGCGTTCACGGCCACTATTACCGTGGACAGGGACATAAGAACCGCTCCCACCGCCGGACTCAAAATGATGCCCGCCGGAGCCAGCACGCCAGCAGCCAGGGGGATGGCCGCAGCGTTGTATCCGGTGGCCCAGAAAAGATTCTGCACCGTCTTTTTGAAGGTAAGCCGGGAAAGCCGGATCAGATTCAAGACATCCAGGGGATTGGAACGCACCAGAACTATATCCGCGGTCTCCGCGGCCACGTCAGTACCCGCGCCTATGGCGATGCCCAGGTCCGCGGTAGCCAGGGCCGGAGCGTCATTCACTCCGTCTCCGGTCATGGCCACCCGCAATCCGCTTTTTTGCAATTCTTTGACCTTATCCGCCTTACGGTCGGGCGGGACCTCGGCAAAGAACTCATCCAGATCGAGCTCCTCGGCCACCGAAGCGGCCACCCGCTTGTTGTCCCCGGTAAGCATCATTACCTTGATTCCCAGTTTTTTAAGGCGGGAAATGGTCTCTTTGGACTCCTCGCGGATAACGTCGGAAAGGGCAACCGCCCCCAGGGGGATGTCGTCGGCAATGACCAAAACCACTGTCCTGCCCGCTTCAGAAAGCCTATCCACTCGTTCCCGGTCAAACTGCAAACCGTTTTCCTCCGCGTAACCCGGGCTGACCACCATGACTCTGCGACCCTGGACAAGGGCTTGCGCCCCGCGTCCGGGTATGGACTGAAAATCGGAAGCCTCGGAAATATTATCCACCGAGTCTGATATTGCCCTGGCTATGGGATGCTCGGAACGTGTTTCCACCGCTCCGGCCATTTCCAGGATCTCTTCCCGACTGGTATCCGGGGAAAAAACCTCCACCTCGCTCACTCCGAATTCTCCGGTGGTCAAGGTCCCGGTCTTGTCAAAAAGCACCGCCTGGATTTTGCGGGCGCCCTCGAACGGAGTCCTCCTGCGTATCAAAAATCCGTTTTTAGCGGCCAGGGTCGTGGAAACGGCCACTACCAGGGGAACCGCGAGACCGAGGGCGTGCGGGCAGGTAATAACCATCACCGTAACCGTGCGCTCCATGGAGAAAAGAAAATCCCGCCCGGAGAAAGCAAGCCAGGAAAACATGGTAACCAAACCGGATCCTATGGCGATAAACGTCAGCCACATGGCAGCCGTATTGGCAAGGTCCTGCGATTTGGACTTACTTTCCTGGGCCTTTCGGACCAGGGTGATCACCTGGCTCAAAAATGAATCATTCCCGGTCCTGTTCACCTGGACAGTAAGGGATCCCTCGCCGTTTACCGCCCCGCCTATGACTTCATCCCCCTTGCCTTTGGCCACAGGCTTGGATTCGCCGGTTAGCAGAGCTTCGTTTACCGAGGAAGCCCCTTCGAGCACCTCCCCGTCCGCAGGGACCTTTTCTCCCGGCCGGACCATTATTCTGTCTCCGCTCTGGAGTTCACTCAGGGGGACATCGGATATATTCCCTTGCGCATCCAGTCTGTGTGCCTGTCCGGGCATAAGACGGGCCAGTTTCTCCAGGGCCCCGGAAGCACCCATTACCGAGCGCATCTCAATCCAATGCCCCAGGAGCATGATCGCAATAAGAGTGGCCAACTCCCAGAAAAACACCTTGCCCGGAAGACCCAGGGCCACAAGGCTTGAATAGCCATAAGCCACGGCAATGGCCAGGCCGATAAGGGTCATCATCCCCGGCTGTTTTTTCCTGATTTCGTCCACCAGCCCGGTTAGAAACGGCCATCCTCCGTAGAAAAAAATGGCCGTTCCCAAAATAAAAAGTACCATATATCGTCCGGTAAAGGACACGGCCCCGGGCACTCCCAAAAGAGACTGCAGTGTCGGGGAAAGGACCAGGACCGGAACGGTTAGGACCAGGGTTACCCAGAACCTCTTTTTGAAATCCTGGACCATGTGCTGATGGTGGCTGTGGTGATCGTGTCCTTGCTGTTCGTGTCCGGAATGCTCATGGGAGTGATTGGAATGGTTTTGCATTTTTCCTCTCTTTTCGGCTAAACACATCTGGCAGGCGCATTTACGCATCATTTTTTAACTGCATGCATATAATGCATGGCCTGTATTTCTTTTGTGGCTCTTCGACGGAATGCATGGATTTTTGCGAGTTATTCTCCTGATCCTTTTGATGCCGAACTTTCGGTTCTGTATTTTCTAAGCCCCGCCAAAGGGGGATGCCTGCCCCCTTCGGCCTCGCTGGTTCCAAAGGAAAGCAGTTTTTGTTATTGACAATGCCAATTGGTTTGAGAACCTGTTTTTGGGTTCCGTCCCGCGGTCCGTTTTCCCCCTTTTGGCGGGGGCAAGAAAATATGTGAACCTTTCGTCAGGAACATCAGAAAGGATCACTCGAATAAAATCCACACCCAACGTCGAGGAACCTCTTTTGTTATATATTCAGTTGCCATCCGGGGAATGGCCCTTTTCCTGTTTAACGGCGTTAATTTTCGTAATTATTCGATCACGTATTAGGAGGCGCTCGCTCATAATTGCTTAATCTTCTTGTTAAACATGAAAAGCCTTGTTTCCGAATTAGTAACCCGATATTCACCGGATTACAAAATTTGGTGAATAGATGTCATATTTTTTTAGTTCCAGTCCAGGAATCCGGACTTAGACGCTGGGGTGTTGTCCCGCAAGTGTCACTCCAGAACTTACCCGGATGAACCCTTTCCTTATATGAAGTTTTATGCCTCGTCTGCAACCAATTGTCAGGCTAGATTTACACTACCATCCCCTGAGCTTAGCGGCAAGGTATGGCGCAAAAGCCGTGACCACAAGGACAACCGGCCAGATGTTGCCTCCCTTGAAAGTGTATGCCTCGAACATAACCTGCCAGGACTTGCCTTGCCACAGGCCAAACGAGAACTCGAAGACAAGCGTAAGAGCAAGCCAGCCTAAGCCGATTCCAAGGAGTTCAATGAAACGGCGGGCCCCGAGCCAGGGCAGCGAAAGATAGGCA
>JBNJHA010000075.1:0-9603 GCA_051748085.1 Thermodesulfobacteriota bacterium | reverse complement strand
TCCGGTGCAAAGGCGGCCAGCCATTGCCAGGGGCCTGTCGCACCGATCCAGCGCCGGCCGTCCTGCTTTTCTATTACCAGATATTCACTGAACAAATGCAACCTTTAAAAGCTAAGGAGGTCATCCTGTTTGCTCTCACAAGCCGTTACCAATTTCATGGAGTATCAGAAAATGAACTCGGGGAAAAAATACGGTCAAGAATTACAAGCTTTTCCTGGATAGGCTGAATTCCCATTTCGAAGGTCTGGAGCTTGCCTCCATCTCTTCAGATCACATCCTGCAGTTTTTGACCCAGGATACCGAGGGCCAGAAACAATCCACCAAGCGCTTCAAGTACACCCTGCTCAAAACTCTTTTCAATTTCACCAAAAACACCTCTGATCCATCGTTTGTCAATCCCTGTGATACTGCAGTGCTGAAAAAGACATTTCGCCTGGCCAAGGGCCGGCAGAAAAATTGGTCTTGAAATCAGTCCTCATGATCTGAGGCGGCATGCTGCAACTTATGCCAGCAGAGCCGGTGCGCCCATTGAAATCGTGAGCAAGGTCATTCTCCGGCATGCCAATCTTTCGACCACTCAACGGTATCTTGGAAAAGTCAGTGATACCGAGGCCAGTCGTTGGGTGGAAAATATTTTCAGCTGATTACCATGGAGCCGGGGCAGCAGTCCGGGCCCCGGCTTTCCACCATGAAAATTGGTATGCTTCAGTGCCCAAACGGCCGCACTTGTGTCAGGCCATAGCCGTATGGTGCACTTTACGGGATCGGAAAAATTTTAAAAAAATTTGATCAAAATATTTGACACCCGTATTTTTCGGACAAATATAAGGATTATAAGAAAGCCAAACCAGCCGTAAGACTGGGACGGAAAGTCACGGGTCTTTTCAGTAGCGCTTTTCATCGTTGATTTGGTTTTGAGATAGCCGGACTGCCATTTATGTGGCGGTTCGGCTTTTTTATTTTACATAACACAAGGAGAGAGTCGTCATTGAAAACTATCTGGTACTTTGCAAAATCGACAATTCAAAAATTCCTGCTAACCCAAAAGAAATGAGAGAGGAGTAAATGTTGCTGATGGCTATGGTACGACTTTGAAAAAGGATTAACAAAGAACTATGTGCATTCGTTCGTGAAGCCAGCGGGTAGGTGATAAATGAGGGCACCGAATGGGCAGAAATGAAGTCACTTCAGCAATATGTGCCATGTGACGTATTGCATTTTCAAGACTCATTCAATGATAGCAGTGAACTGCATTAAACATATGATTGCGGTTTTATCGGGATAGTTAGTCCTGGGTATGTGGATTCGGGAAATTTGTATGATTGGAATGTTAGGTGATGGGCCTTTTCGGTAGCGCTTTTAATCATCAATTCGCCCCAAAGGCAACCGTCTGTCATTTGCAGAGGCCGCCGGGTTATTCAGAAAAAACAAACAGACTCGGTTTAAAGGCGAATTTTGAGAGTTTAAACCGGGGCGGAATCAAATATGCGTGAAAGGAGGGCGCTTGTTGCTGATAATTGCCAAAAACGACGTTTCATTTCTATTTAACAGCCAGTTAAATGCATCTTTTCAGGCACGGGGCACATCGCTTCCCTCGATCACCAGTTTACGCATTTATAGCGATACCTTCAATATCAATCTTTCAAGGAGTAGATTATGAAAATGTTAAAAGAACAATTGTTGTTATGCTGTCTCGCCGTTCTGTCGATTTTGCTCTTCATACCGGCCATCGCAGCGGCAACCCCGCCAACACCGCCTGTTTATATCGATGCAACTCTGGAAGAAGTTAAAGGAAGCGTGGGAAAACGTGGCATCGGTTATCCCGTGGCGCTGGTGCAAAGCAACAAGGCGGCCCGGTCCGTAGAGGTGGAGATTTACCTGACTCCCTATAAACCCCGGAAGTTAAGCCACGACAGGCGCCCCTTTTACCAGAGGAAGGTTGATATCCGGCAGGGAAAACAACGGATGGAGATTCCCATCAATGTACGAGGTGCCGGCACCTATGAACTGATGATGCGAATCAGGGGCCGCATTGATAAGGACAACGGTTTTTCAGACAATTTTATCCGCTATGTAATCGTGAAAGAAGACGAAACCTACCGTATTATATCCCCAAAACAGTTTGTGGGGGAGCAGCGCCGCAAGCGGGAGAAGCGTTTCAGGGATGCCCTGAAAAAACGTCCTGAATCGCCGGACATCCGGCTTCTGCACGAAGAAACCATGGAGGTGCCGGAGAATGTTGTCGAGTCTGTCCGGCCGCACCGGGTGAAAGCCCCGTTGCAGGTGCGGCCTGTGGGGCCTTCCGACGAGATCCGGCAGTACGTGGAAGACAAAACCGGGACGGCCTGGTCGCCGGAAGACCCTTTGACAATAAGGGGCCGGCTCGTTTACCTTGACCATGACGATGTATGGCGGCCCCTGGTGAATGTCAGCGTCAATGTATATGACGAGGACACCGGAGTTGACGATCATCTGGGCGGAACAGGTACCGACTGGAACGGCGACTGGTCGTTTACCGTGAACAATGATGACGGCTGGCTGGCCGACGGCCGGGATATTTATTACACCTTCAAGCTTGAAAATACGCGTATTCGTGTTCAGGACTGCGACGGCATTGATTCCACTTACAAGTGGTCGTCCGCGGTTCACGACGACCTGGACGATGGGACGGTGCTGGACTTCGGCACCGAAACCGGCGCCACAAACGCCCATTCCATGCAGATATGGAACATGCTCAACCTGGCCTGGCATGGCGCGGTCACCATGGGCGGCCGAGACCCGGGATTCGTGGATTCCTGTTTTCCGGAAGGCAGCGGCGCCCAGTGGGACAGGTTCTGGGAGGAGATCGACATCCCTGCCTCGGATAACGATGCACCGGATATTGTGACCCACGAGTACGGTCATGCCGTGATGTATTATGCGTACGGATCCGATAATCCCAGTCCGGGCGGCGCCCATTCATTCGGCGACGACAACCAGAACGCCTCCCTGGCCTGGAGCGAAGGATGGGCCACCGGGTTCATGCTGGCGTTGCGTCCGGATGGCCGTTATAACTGGAGCGAAGGCGATGGGGGCCGAAATATTGAAAATTTCAGTGATGCCGGCAACCGGGACGGCAACCGTAATGAGGGCCGCGTCGCAGCAGCCATCAATGACATGATCGACAACCAGAACGACGATAACGGCGGCAATCCGGACCGGGGCCGGGACGAAGCGGATGATGACAACACCCCCAACCGGGTGAGTCTGGAAACCATGCTGAACGATACATTGTGGGGAAGCTGGCATGACAACTTTGAAGAATTCTGGACCAGCCTGTCCGGCGAACTGTCCGGCGCCACCCTGGGCGATGCCAATGAAATCATGTATTACAACTATATGGACGTGCCGGCGCCCATCTCCTGCGTGGCCACGAAGGTGGTGGCGCTGAACACCACTGCGCCGGACGAGATGCTGGAGGGCCTGCGCCGGTTCCGCGATCATGCCCTCAAGGGATTCAACGGTGGCCAGCACCTGATCAACACCTATTACCGCAACAGTCCCGAGCTTGCCATGATCCTGCTCAAGGCTCCGGAGCTTCGGCATGATGTGATGGATATGGTGTATCACTTCAGCAAGCTGGGCTACACACTTACTGAAAACAAGCAATTGAAAGCGGCGGCCAATTCACGGCGTCCGGTGATCGGCCAAAAAACCGCAGATATGATCCGCGGCCTGATGAAGCGCGTGGAAAAACAGGCAAGCGGGAATCTTAAAAATGATATGGCCCCCCTGAACGGGATCCTTACTTCCGTGGAAGGCCTGGATATGATGTCGCTCCAGAAGAAGCTTTCGGACATCAAAACCAAGCACCCCAAAACTCAACGAATTCAAATCAAACCGTCTGAATTCAGCGAGACCAGCGGAAAGGCCGCCGAAACCGAGGCGGTGAAGCAAACGGTGGAAAAGTATATGCCGGGGTTTGACAAGCGATGAAGATTTTTTATGCTTTATTGAGTTCCGGGCAGGGCATTTCGGCCCTGGCCCGGGAGCTCATGAATTATACCTGTTTTAATTCCTTTCGCGGACGATCGCGCCGATTGAATTCCCATATTGGAGTCATCGGCCCATGTGGCGCTGGACCCTGAACTGGGGGGAAATAACCGATGATATCGTGATCGGGAGTTGTCCCATTAAGCCGGCGGACCTGGAGAGGAGGCGCAAATCAACCGGGAGATCAGAAAACAGATTTATCAGGATGAAGTGGAACGCAATGCGGTTTCGGCAGTGCTTGCCAGTTTGCACATGACCCGGCTGGGCCCGGAGCTACGTTTTCCCTTTTGAATTTTATTTCGGTTAATATCCAGGACCAAAAATGCAACATACTTGACATTTCCGAACTGCATTCTCGGGCATCCAGGAGACTTCACCTTGAATGCGCCATTCCTCAACAACTCCAAACCCGAAATACTGACCGAGCATAGCCGGAGTATTGTCCGGGCATGTCCTTAGTCCCCGCATTCCAACTGATTGGAAAAGATTTTTTTTCCTGGTCTGTAACTCCTTTGTAACTATTCCTGATTTATTTTTGAACCAATGGTTTTTTTGAATTGAGTTCAGAAACCGCCGGGGTGCCAAGTATTAGCGGTTGGTAATTTTTTTTCGGTAATCTTTGTAAATGGCGGAATAGAAGGCGATTTCTTAACTGCACTCCGGGGACTATAACCTGACAATCGGAGGAATATGCCATGAGTGAAAATTTTGAACCGAAAATCATTGGTTTTTTGTGCAACTGGTCCGCCTATGCGGGCGGAGATCTTGCCGGGTTCATGCGCATCCAGTATCCGGCGGGCTTTCGGGAGATTCGGGTGATGTGCACCGGCATGGTCCACCCGAACCTTGTGGTTTACGGATTTCGTCTAGGGGCGGACGGCATACTTGTGATGGGCTGACATCCCGGGCAATGCCATTACCTGGAGGGTAATGAAAAAGCCCGGGCGAGGGGGGAAGTCGTAAAAAGGGTCCTGGAAGACTCCGGAATTGATTCGCAGCGTTTTGATGTTGAATGGGTTTCTTCTGCAGAAGCCGCTCGGTTTGCTGAAAAGGTAAACGATTTCGCGGATAGAATAAAGGACCTTGGACCCTGCATGGCCGGTTCGGGGCAGTACGCAGTTGGTTATCTGAAGCAGCTTGACCGGTCCGGAAATATCGGGCCGGCGTAAAATCCATAAATGCGGTCAAAAACAGGCATACGGGGCACAGTTCAAATGGGTTTGTTTCCTGATGCAATTTTTTGACCCTGAATATCCCTGTTTTCGGCGATGAAACAAAGATGCTTCATCAGACAGGATATCCAGAGCTTAAAAATTGCAAAAAATAGTGTCAATCTTATATTGACACCTGAATCTATTCATGATTATATTTACGGCATTAACGCAAAGCAGATAACCGTCAACCACCTCTAATTCTTATTGCTCCCCGATACCTCCAGGCAGTCCGCCGGAAAAGACTTTTTATGGAGCCGGCCCGATGTCTTTGGCAAAGATCAGCAGGCCCCGTGTCCAAAAAGTTCTTCAGCGTCGTAGGCTATTCAACCTGCTGGATAAAACCCGCGCCTGTCAGGCCACGTGGATATGCGGGCCAGGCGGATCAGGCAAAACAACCTTTGTCGCCAGCTACATAGAGAAAAGCCAGCTTCCCTGCATTTGGTATCAAATTGATGAAGGCGACTCGGACATCGCCGCATTTTTCTATTACCTGGGCCTGGCAGGCAAAGAGCTTGCCCGTGAAAAAAAAGATCTGCCCTTTCTGACTCCGGAATACGCACTTGGGATTTACACTTTCACCCGGCGATTTTTCGAGGAACTGTTTGACCGGTTGGAGAAACCGGGTGTTGTTGTGCTGGACAACTACCAGGGCGCCCCCCCTGAATGTCTGCTGCATGAGGTGATTCCTATCGTCATGTCAGTGATCCCTGAAGGTATAAACCTCTTTATTTTAAGTCGAACCGAACCGCCCCCGATCCTGGCAAGGGCCATGGCAAGCAATCTCCTCACCGAGATCGGATGGCCGGCGCTTCGGCTGCAGCCGCAGGAAACCAGGGACCTGGTCCGGTTATTGAGTCGCACCCCGCCATCTGAGTCGGTTATCGATTCACTGCACAAAAAAGTTGACGGCTGGATGGCCGGCCTGCTCCTTTTTTTAAAGCGAGCGGAAACCGAAGCCCTGGATACCGTGACCTTATCCCGGTTCACTACCCGCGAAGTGTTTGACTATTTTACCAGCGAGATATTTGCCAAAGCAGACAAAGAAACGCAGGCATTTTTGCTCAGCACATCGGTTCTGTCAATTTTTAGCGCCACAATGGCGCAAAAGCTTACCGGTAGGGATAATGCAGAGCAGATTCTATCCAGAATCAGGCAAAACCATTGGTTTACAGAAAATTACCCCGACAAGGAAACGAGATATCAATATCATCCCTTGTTCCGTGAGTATTTGCTGCATCAGGCAGAAGAAAGCTATTCTCGTGAGCATATGAAAAAAATCAAAGAAAAAGCTGCCCGACTTATGGAAAAGGATGGACTGGCAGAACAGGCCATTAAGTTATTCCTTGAATCCGGAAACCTGCATGAAGCGGTTAATTTAATTTTCAATCAAGCCCAAAAACTGACAATTCAAGGTCGGTTTCAAACCCTGCTGCAATGGTTGAGGCGCCTGCCGGATAACTACATTAGCAGCAATCCACAAATTCTTTATTGGATTGGCACCTGCAGATACCGCATTGACCCCTATGAGGGGAGAGATCTTTTCGAGAAATCCTTCGTTCTCTTTGAAGAGAAAAATGAGATTTCAGGAGTATGTCTTGCCCTTTCCGGGGTTCTTGACTCAACAACTTATGGTTTTAATACGTTGAAGCTCCTCGATCAATGGATCCCTAAATTAGCATCTCTTTCTCAAAAATATGATAAATTACCTTCTTCTGAAATCAAGGGCCAACTTGCTGCCAGCGCACTCTTTGCCTTGACTTTAAGAAAACCGGAGCACACTGAATTCAAAACTTGGGAAAAGCGGGGGATCAAGTTACTTCAAGTACAAGCCCCAGAATATATTAAACTCCGCATCATTATGACTTTGATTACCCATCGAACAATGACAGGCGAACTGAGAGAGGCCGATTATTTCATAACCCAATACAGGATCTTGACCCGATCACCGAATATACCTCCCTATGCGCTGATCAGCCTAAGTTTGCTTGAATCGTGCTATTATTTTGCTGCCGGCAACTTGGAGCAATGCCGCCAGGCAGTTAACAACGTCCTATCACTGGCCGAAGAAACCGGGGTGCATGTCTTATCCCCGCTTGCTTTGGGCCATAGCGCTGCCGGTGAGTTATCTGCGGGGAATTTGGATAATGCAGACAGACAACTTAACCGCATGATCCAATATTCCAATTCAGGCAATTGGATCATAGAATATTATCATACATTGAGTATTTGGAAGGCATTATTGGAAGAGGATTATCCGAAGGCTTTACTTCATGCAGAGCTTGCAGCCCAATACGTAGAAAAAGCTGGCGTGACTTTATCCGCTCCTATCTGTTTACTGGGTGTAGCCCTTGGTCGAAAAAAAGCCGGTGAGCATGATCAATCGCAAAAGGCTTTTGATCAAGCATTGTCCATTTGTAGCCGAATCGGGACATGGCAGGTTACATTTGCCTGTTATTTAGCCCGGGCGGAATTTGCCTTAAAGGCCGGAAATATATCCGCTGCCCAGAAAACCCTTCAAAAGGCCCTGTCCATCGGCAGAGAAAAACAATATTTCAATACATGGTTTTGGCGACCTCAGATCATCGTCAAACTCTGTTATCTGGCACTTGAGTCAGATATTGAGGTGAATTATGTTCAAAAACTGATTCGCGAACGAGAGCTTACCCCCGAAAGCCCCCCGCTGGAAATCGAGAATTGGCCGTGGCCGATCAGGATCTACACCCTGGGGCGGTTTGCGCTGATCAAAGACGGAAGTCCGCTGTCATTTACAAAAAAAGCCCGGGGAAAGCCGCTTGAGATGCTTAAAACCATTATTGCCTTGGGGGGGCGCGATGTGAATGAAAACGAGGTTCTCGATCTGCTCTGGCCCGAGGCTGATGGAGATGCGGCCCATGGGGCGTTTAAGACCAACCTGCACCGATTGCGCAGGCTGCTTGGCTATCATGAGGCTCTCCATAGCAGTGAAGGCAAGATTACCCTCGATCCGAGATACTGCTGGGTGGATGCCTGGGTATTTGAACGCATGCTCTCCCAAGCGGATACGGCCTGGCAGTCGGCTGCCAAGGAACAGGATATGCAAAAGGCGGCTGATCTGGCCCAAAAGGCCCTGAAATACTATAAAGGGCCGCTTTTTCAGTCCGAGGAAGGCATGGCCATCTCCCATCGGGAATATCTTCATCACCGATTCATTCAGGCGATGGAGTTGTTGGGGAACTACCGGCAGGAAAGAAAAGAATTGGAAAAGGCCATAGCCCTTTATGAAAAGGGACTGAAAATCGATGAACTGGTGGAGCCTTTTTACCGGGGGCTCATGGTCTGCAACCACCGGCTCGGCCGCATGGCTAAGGCCTGGAATGCTTACAATCGGTGCAAAAAGGTTTTGGGAAAAAACCTGATTACCAGTCCTTCTGCAAAAACCGAGGCTTTAAAAAACTCCCTCCTGAATCAATGAATCTTTTTGTGGTTCTTTGCCCCGACTGCAAACCGAGCAGCCCGGCACAGGTATGCCTGTTAACATGTCAGGGGTCATTTGCACACTCCCTGCAGAAGATTTTCAAGCTCGGTCTCCTGTCGAAAAGGTGATTTCCTTCCGATATTTCTCCCCGGACTAAAATCTGGATTATTGTCCGGTTATGGCTTAAGTTACCGCATTCCAACTGATTTAAAAAGATTTTTATTTTTTTACTGATCTGTACCCATCATGTAACCATCCTCGATATATTTTTATAACAAATTCATCTGTAATTTATGAAAAAGCCAAACCAAATGGGTAATTGGGACGGAAAGTGGATCTTTTCGGCGCTGGTACTTGATTGTTTCGGTTTAAAGATAGGCGGACTGATATTTAGATGGGCAGTTCTGCTTTTGTAGGCATTGGAAGTCGGCCCTATAACCATTGTCTGGAAGCGAGAATGGGGAGAGAACGACTCCATCAAAATTACACGATAATAGGGGAGGTTGAGTCATGATATTCTTGGATCATTATCGGTTTAAAGAAGGCAAAGCACAAAAAGCGGTTAACAGAAGGCTGGCAAAAGGCATTGGTCTGCCAGAAGGAACAAAGATTATCCAAGATTCTTTTGAGTGCAACAGCATATTATTCCCGATTTTTGAGAGGCGGAGAAACCGGAGTGCTCATAAAAGCTGCAATGAATCGAAGTGTTTGATTTGGAATTTCTACTGACCTGTGCCTCATTGGTTTTATACCAGCTTATATGTTCTGGATTAAAATTGCAACATAACTTGCCAGCCCAGGCGATCATTTACAGATTTGAGTGCTGGCTTGAAGCCTTGGGATTTAAATGTTCCACACGACCCGTGATCGAAAAATGTCTAATGAACGAAAACGGTGGTGAAT
>JBNJHA010000074.1:0-9623 GCA_051748085.1 Thermodesulfobacteriota bacterium | reverse complement strand
CAGGTAAAAAAAGAAATTGAAACCAACCTTGGCAACACCCTGGCCGCCTGTCCTGAAGCCAAAATCAAAGTTTCCGTGGGCCTGGCCCATGATGAAATATTGCGTTTTCTGCGCTCGGAAAAAGCCGATTTGATTATCATGGGCCCCCATTCGGATCAGGGCGCAACCGACGTAAACCCCAAATATTGGGGGCGTCCCGGGACCACACTGCACAAAATCGGCCTCAAGGCCAAATGTCCGCTGATGATTGTTTCCAGGCCATGGCAGCCGGATTTTCTTGATTTCAAGCATATTACAGTAGGCACGGATTTCAGCGCCCCCTCAAAACTGGCCTTTCATTTCAGCCTTAAATTACAAAAACATTTCAATGCGCGCGTTTCCATTTTTCACGGCGTTCGCCTCGGGATACACGAGCCTCCGGAAGAAGAAATCGAACGTCAGCTGAATTCTGCCGTGAAAAAAATGGCTGAAGAATACAAGCCATACCTGCAAAACGAAAATTACGAATTTTTGTCCCTTGAAGGCAATCCTCACCGGGAACTCTTAAAAACAGCAAGAAACAAAAAATCGTCGGCAATAATCCTCGCCCACCATTCCCGGGAAAAAATGGGACAGGAACCGTGTATGGGATCCACCCTGGTCAATGTCGCATTACGCAGTTTTTGCCCTGTTATCAGTATAGGACGGGAAGAAGCATTGCTCAAAATGGCCTGAAAATTAATCTCTAAAAACCCGGCAGAATCCTTTGTTTTAACCGGCGCAAAAAACTCAGGAATAAAAACACCGGGCTGAAATCAGCGCTTTTCAGTCTGAGCGGTATCTGCACATCCGCCCATAATCCGCAAGCCTCCCCCTGAACATGTATCAAATCCGGGTCAGCCTGTGCCATTTTCTTTTTTGCGGCGGCCTGCCACAAAGGCACATCGTCGGGCAAAAGACCAAGCAGACTATAGATTGCGGTATCAACGGCCAGCGCATCGTCACCGCTTAATACGGACTGCAGGCAGAAAGATTGACCCTGGATAGGTCCTCCCCTGTGCAAGACAGTAACCGCGTCGACTAAATTAAACACCCTTGGAAAACAGTCTGAAATTTCCAGGATAAATCTTGCAAAAGCCTGACGATCAGAACCTATTCTGGCATGCCACAATGCTTTTTGAAAACCGGGAAGACATCCAAAAAGATTTTTGACCGCCGCGCTTATGCGCATTTGTGAATGTGTCTTTAGTTTGGGCAGATTAACGATTACATCCGCCTCAAGCGCGAATGAAGAAAGATTCACATTTTCACCACAAATAGACATCTTTTTTTTCGCGCCCAAAGTCTTTACGGACAATCCCAAGGTGGCCAGAACATGATCGAGTCCGATTGTCCGCGCCACCTTGTCTCCGGAACCAAAAGCAGGCGAATCGCCGACAGACACTTTCGCTCCCAGATCAATCAGGCAACGGCAAGCTTCATAAACAAACCGGGGGTCTGTACATCCCAGCCCCCGGTTTTTGCCGGCAACCAGGTTGGGCTTTACAAGCACCCTTTGTCCGGAAAACGAAAAACGCGAGGCATTCAATGCCTCGCGGATACACGCATTCAACCGGCTGTCATATCCGATACTCTGGAAAACATGCACATTCCACGGAGGATCCATATGCAATTATCCTGATTTACGTTCAGCAACTAACCGCGCCCGGCCAAAAATTAAAAACTCCATACACCCAACGCTTTTATCGGTACATTCTTTTTTATTATCCGCTCAAAACCTCATTCAGTGTCCGACTGACATCTTCAACTGTATACGGCTTGGGCAGAACTCCACAAAACCCGTAATCCTTAAAGTTTCCCATGACCGGATCCTGCGAATATCCACTGGAAACAAGCACTTTCGCCTTCGGATTTATTTTCAGTATCTCGCCAACAGCCTCCCGGCCCCCCATGCCACCGGGAATAGTCAAGTCAAGAATCACCGCATCATATTCCTGTCCGGAATTAAAAGCGGTTTCATACATTTTTACAGCCTGTTCACCGGTTTTAGCGAAATGTCCTTCATAGCCCAAAAGTTCAAGGGCATCGTGCATTATATCAAGTATGTCCTGAACATCATCCATAACCAGAATCCGGCCATGTCCGAACTTCAATTCAGCCGAAGCTGTGCGATGCTTTTTTAAATTTTGTCCGGCAGCAACGGCCGGAAGATATACCACAAAATGAACGCCCTGACCGGGTTCGGAAGAAACCGTAATCTCACCCATGTGATTTTTTATTATTGAATAGCAACTGGCCAGTCCCAAACCGTTTCCAATTTCTTTAGTGGTAAAATAAGGATCAAATATCCTGTCGAGATTTTCTTCGGATATTCCCGGTCCATCATCCTTGAAATCAATACGGATATAATTACCGGGAGAAAGTCCCGGTCCTTCCTCGGTTGTCTTATGCGCGTAGTTCGCGGCATAAATATAAATATTGCCGCCCTCGGGCATGGCCTGCACAGAATTCAGAACCAGATTTTCAAAAACCTGGGCTATTTGTCCGGAATCTATATTTGCCGGCCACAAATTCTTATCCATTTGAATATGACTTTTTACATTTGCTCCGCGCAAGGCAAAGCCGACCGTTCCGTCTATCAATTCCGGGAGGGAAGTCGTTTCCCGAATAGGAGCGCCCCCCCGGGAAAAAGTCAAAAGCTGCTGAGTCAACTGCTTGGAACGCAAAATCGCATTCTGGGCGTCATTCAAACGGGAAAACTCCCTGGATTCAACCTCGAGATTCATTTTAACCAGTAAAATATGGTTAAGGACAGCGGTAAGCAAATTATTAAAATCATGAGCTATTCCCCCGGCCAAAACACCTATTGATTCCAGCTTTTCTTTCCTGAACCTCGCCTCTTCCATCCGAACAAATTCGGTTATATCCTGAAAAACAGTAACAGTGCCCAGGACCAGACTCTGGCGGTCATATATAGGGGTGGTCTTGAATGAAACATCCACATGCCCCATGCTGCCGTCCCGCTCAGAAACCAGATACATGCCTCTTTTACGTTCAAATATACCGCCCTGCGAGAGTACCTCCCGAACCGGGTCTATGAGATTATCATTCCCGTCGACCAGCCTGCAGACTTTGCTGAACGGCGATCCCTGCACGTCCTGCATCCGGGATCCAAGCATGCCTTCCGCGGTCATATTGACGAATATGACATCCCCGAAATTATCCGTGGTAACAACACCGTCACCTATGCTTTTCAAGGTTACCGAAAACAGTTCCTTTTCGGACATCAATTGCTCTTCGGCCTGTTTGCGTAATTCAATTTCGGATTGCAAAAGCTCGTTTGTCCTTTCCAGTTCCCGGGTCCGCTCAATCACTCGCCGGTCCAGATCGTCATATAAAACGCGGAGTTCGTTTTCCGATTTCTGGCGCCTTGTAATGTCATGGAAAATAAAAATATAATTAAGTCCGCAACTCATGGACACAAAAGTCAAAGTGGCTTCGATATATTTTTTTTCACCGTCTGCGTCTTCATGAACAATATCCTGACGCTGCGCCTCACTTTGTGAGTCAGTATCAAACATTTGGACTACTGTTCGCGGGCAGTAATCCTGCAGATTCTGTTCGACAATATTTTTTTCAGAAATATCAAAAATAGTTTTAAAAGCCAGATTATATCTTATAATCTTCCCGGATTCATCGGTGACCACGAGACCATCAGCCAGATTGTCCAAGATGGCATGCAGATAGGTAAGGGTCTCCTGCAGTTCGTGTGTCGCGTTATTGACTGCCCGCTGCAGCCTGTCCACAAATCCGGACAATTGTCTGCCCATATAATCCATTGATTGGGCCAGATCCCCGACTTCATCATTAGACTTAATGTCCAATTCAGCCGAAAAATCTTTTTCCGCGAGTCTGTGGGCATATCCGGTCAACTGGGTAAGCGGCCGGGAAATGCGGTCCATCAATATATACAAAATCCCGACGCTGATAACAAACAAAAATAAATTAAAAAGCTGAATATTCAATAAATTTTTAAAAATAATACTGTTTATAGTACTCATTTTCATCCCGACGTGAACATATCCGCCTTCTCCACGCAGAACCGACCCGCCGACATCTATATACTCATATCCATCAAACATCACTCTCTGGTTAACTATCTGGGCCTTTTCACGGGCGGAAACCGTATGTTCTACAGAATCCGGAATGCTGGGAGTAAAAGTATGAGCAACAATATTCTTGTCTTCATCAAGAACATAAACATAACCCACTCCCTTTTCAGACAAATATTGATCAATTATGGATTGAATGCTTGCCGCATCATGTTTTAAAAATAAATCGGGTACTGAGACCGAGATAGTATTTACTATGCTCTCGGCCCTGGATATATAATCATCCACCAGCCTTTCCCGCAAAATCCAGGCTGAAAAGACAGAAGAAAGCACGCCTATCACGATAAATAAGCTGACAACCACCAGAAGAACTCTTTTAAAGAGGCGGGATACTATCACTGAAAAGCCCCTTTGAACTTGTGCAGAGGAATAATGTTATTGCCGTTGAAGGTAATAAAATACACTTTATCCAGACCTTGATGCTTATAAGGACTGAAATCTATTTCGGCATCAATACCAAGGTCCACATTATGCATTCTGTTCATATTTTTATCGATATCCCTGCGTCTGGGATCGGGGCCCATCTTTCGCAACAGGGCGACCATCAGCTTGGCATTCAGAAAACCTTCAAAGCTAACCGCGCCAAATCCCTGAAATGTATAGTCGGTATATGCAAATTTCTTCGGAGGTTCAGGATTTTGTTGACGCATGCATTTCTTGTATTCATTGATGGCTGAAAGCCCCTTGCGGCCATAAAAAGGCACCACCTGTGAATTGACTAGATTCTTCACATATTGCTCATTATCTTCTTTTTCCGCCTTGAGTAAAAGACTGAGCATCCGTCTGGAATCGACAAACGAAATATTGGCTATGGGCACGTCAAAACCGCTTCTGCGGGCGTCGCGAATAAAACCCGCGGCCGCGGCATAAGAGGCAATGCAGATAACCGCATCCGGACCCGCAGCTTTAAGAATCTCTACCTGGGAACTGAAAGATTTATCAAAGGACGCCCCCCTCTTGTATGTTGCTTCGGCGATAATATCCAGATCATATTCCCGCAGGGCCTTTTTTACGCCCTGCCAGCCGCCGCGTCCGTAAGCATCGGTCTGATGCAGAACCGCGATTCTTTTTCTGCCGGTACCGACAAAATTATCCACCAGGGCTTTGACTTCCTGATCATAGGAAGCCCGAAGATTAAACACGTACCTGGCATATGGGGGCTGACGCATTGGGTTGGCCCCGGTAAAAGGACAAAAAAGAAAAACATTTTCGGAAGAAAATTTGGTCAAAAGAGGCAAGGCCCTGGTTGTAGTCGGAGTCCCTATATAATTAAAAAGTGCGAACACCTTTTCCCCGCGCACAAGTTCAATCGTGTTCCGCACCGCCGGAGCCGGATTATAACCGTCATCGAGAGCGACTATCCTGATTTTGCGATTGTAAATGCCGCCTTGGCTGTTGATCTTATCAAAATAAGCCTTTGATCCCCGATAGAGTTCAATGCCCAAACTCCGGGTCGCACCCGTAAAAGCGCCGGACATTCCCAGAACAATCTCCGAACTGTTCCCCGCTTGTGCCACACCGGAAAAAACAACGTGCACTGCTAATAAAAAACTTAAGATACAAAACCTTACGGTCTTCATGCTCCAAAGCGGCTGAACAGAAAAAATCATTTATAGAACCTCTGGATTACTCTTTTCAAAATTTACTCATTTTTTTAAAGCCCAAAGCATCTTGATGCGCGATTAATTGGTTACGCAAAATGCACGACATCCTGTTTGGCTTGTATGCTAACCATGGCTTATTTTGAATAATATATCAATAATAAAAGGGATTCCATATGCAAATAATTTGTATTTTACAAGTATATATTTTTTCCGGCTCAGCGACTGGCTGTCTCCGGGTATGGTGGACCCTAAAATTCATGTAACTATTCAGCACACGAAAAAAAGTTTGGCGAACAGATACAAAATCATATTTTCAAAAACCAAATTCCTGAATTTGACTAATCTCATCAGGTCACGCATAATTATTTTATTCGTGAACAAGGAAATAATTACAGGCCGCTCTATCCATCATCATCCTGGCCGAAAACACACAAATTTCCAGGGGTAAGAACAGCAGAAAAAAAACCGCCTCGTAACTATTCAGCACACGAAACAATTGGGTGAACAGATACACCACCTCAAACATTTTCAACAGGATTTTTTAATGGCCGACAAAAATTTAAGTATATATGATCAAATTTTCAGGCATGTTTTTTTAAAAACAGGAAGTTGCTTAATTCTGGTATCCCAGGATGTATCTTTTCAACGGACCATAAAGGCCTGTTTCAAATACCTGGGAATTGAAACAAACAATTTTTTTACTCATCATAACTTAACCACCGCTGTTGCCGAAGCCCAAAAAATTATTAAACGTTTTACCAATATCATCTTTTTTATAGAGCATCATATTGATGAAAAAAATAATATCCTGGAATTTTCCTCCCTTAAAAAATCATTCTCCGGAAAATGCAAAATTATCTGCTTAAGCGGTGAAGTCTCCCGGGACTCCATAGTACATATATATGAAATGGGCGCGGATAATGTAATTATCAAGCCGGCCTCGGTCAATTCCATAATCCAGAAACTGGCTCTGACTGTTAAACCCAATAACAAATTGTCGGAAAAAATCGATTCGTGCCAGGAAAATATAGAAAAAATGAACCTGGACAAAGCGGATGAACTTGCTGACAGCATTCTCCAAGAAAAGCCGGACAGCGCCGCGGGACTGATGCTTAAAGGCGATATTAACTTTAAAAAGAATGATGTGCAGCAAGCTGAAAATTTTTATATCCAAGCTGCAAAACAAAACAAGCTGTATCTGAAACCGCTGCAGAAACTAGTTACACTATATGAAGCTCAGAATAACCTGGAAAAGAAACTCGATTTCTTAAAAAAATTGGACACACTTTCTCCTTTAAATCATAAAAGAAAAATTAAAATGGGAGAGACATACCTGGAAATGGACCAGGACGATGAGGCTCAACAGCATTTTGATCAGGCGGTGAAGCAGGTTCATAAACAGGCCGCAAACATGGTTTCCTCGGTGCTTATGGACATTGCAAAATCCGTAAAGGACAAACGTCCGGAAATGGCCACCGAATATATGGCCCGGGCCATCGATTCCAAGGGCGATATGCTGGACAAGGAAGACCTGTGGATGTTCAATGAAATGGGCATTAATCTCCGCCAGCAAAACGATTGGGAAGGGGCAATAAAATATTACAAGCAGGCTCTGAAGATAGCTCCGATGGACGGCGGTCTGTATTATAATATCGGCATGGCCTATCTACAGGGTGGACACAATTACCGAGCACTGCAAAATTTTGAAAAAGCCATTGAGATAAACCCCGATCTTATCGAAAAACATCCCGCTGTCGCTTATCAGACAGCAAGGGCGCATTATAAACTGAAAAACTATCCGGACACTGAAAGATACCTGAAAATGGCCCTTAAGCTGGATCCAAATATGGAAAATGCCAAAAAACTTTTGCAAAAAATCAGATCGTAATGCTTCACAAAGCGAAGTCTGCCCTTTAGCCGGGCTCAGCAAACCGCAGTCCAAAAGCAGGAGGAGCAAAAAATTTGCTGGACGGATACCAGAGAGGAAACTTTTTCCTACTTAATCCGTATAAAATTTACTACAGTACAAAAGACTGCTTGAACAAGAATAAAAAAAACAACTATTTTTTAAGTATCTTGTTTGCCGCATGCAAATTTAACAAATCCCGTTCCATAATTTTAATTGCATGCATATACCCCGACTTTCAAAAACAGCAGCATTTAAACAACAGCTAATATACTAAAAAAACAAGCACTTACGAATCGTAAGATCATATCTTTTCTTATTATAGCCAGCCCGGCTACTCTTTCCTTTAACCTACCGCGTATCTTTCTTTCCGTGCAGGCAAAAAATTGCCTTGTACTGTTTCGGTTTCATTAAGACCTTTCGGCCTATTTTTTGCAAATCCACAATCAGAAATACTGACAATTTAAATTGCCTTCTTAAAAAACCCGAAAGGGAGTAAAAATGAACACGCAGTCCAGCACTCCGACGATACTGTTTTTAAAAACCGAAGCTTTATTCAGGGAACAAATCCTGTCCGCGCTGCCGGCGGACAGCATAGTCAAAATATTGAACCCGGGACTGTCAAGCCTGGAAAAGAACTTAGAACCTGACTCCCCTTCGGTCCTGATAGCTCCATTTGAAGAATGGGAAAAAATGGACTCTGAGCAACACTTTCTTGTCGATGAAAACCAGGTTCAATTGGCGTTAATTACCAGACAGGGACAAGCAATCTCCTCAAATCTATCCGTCCCTTCCTCCTTCTTGGGTTTTATCCGGACCCCTGTCGATCAAAACGAATTGAACAGACTGATCCAAAAAGCTGTTCAGGTACATGATCTCTATTCAGATATATATTATATGACTCGGGAAATAGCTCTTGAAAGAGAACTACTGGCCCGAAAAAGCAGTCAATTGACCTTCATAAACCGCATTTTGACCAAGGCCGCCCAGACTCTGAATATTCGGGAAATAATGTCCCTGGCGGATACTGAATTTAAAAAGCTTTTAAACAACAAATGCACAATGGGTATCTTCTGGAATTCATCGGAAAAATTGATGGAGGCCAGTTTGTATCTGCCCCGTTTTTCCAAGTCTGAAGAAGAAACTAAATGGATCAGCCATTTGCTGGAAGCAGCTCAAAAAATAACCAACATAAATGTGCGTGACTATCAAACTGGATATTTTTCGCAAAATTCTGTCAATCTGAGTTACCCGCAACCGGGAAACATTATTATGATACCGCTTAAATGCGGAGAAGAACACTTCGGGGTTATTCTGCTTATAGCCGATGACGCCCGCGATCTTGGCCGGGATCAGATTCAGATCATTCATAACGCGGGCAATCACCTTGGACTGGCAGCCCGGAACGCCCTGAAATACGAAAAAGTACGCATTCAGGCCGATCACGACGGCCTTACAAAAATTTTCAACAGACATCACTTTGACGTCCGCCTTAAGGAAGAAATAAAAAGGCACCAAAGGCACGCCAGCACCTTGAGCCTGCTCATGCTCGACCTGGACTACTTCAAGAATATTAACGACAAATACGGACATCAGGCCGGGGATCTGGCCCTGAAAAAGATCGGGGAAATTCTGCAAAACACGCTCCGGGAAACCGATTTTCCGGCCAGGTACGGGGGGGAGGAATTCGCGGTTATCCTTCCGGAAACCACGGAGAATCAGGCCTGGTTTCTGGCCCACAGACTGCGCAAAAAAATTGCCAATCTTCGACTGAAATACCAGGGTCATACCATTCGCCTGACTGTCAGCATCGGGATAACTTCAATGGAGCCGGGATCCCTGTACCCGGCAGCAAGTCTAATCGAACATGCGGACCGCGCCCTTTATCTGGCCAAGAATAACGGCCGGAACATGGTCTGCACCTCACGGACCGCAGGCATGGAAGAAGCCATGGCGGACTGA
>JBNJHA010000073.1:0-9624 GCA_051748085.1 Thermodesulfobacteriota bacterium | reverse complement strand
GCTGCCGTCAATGTCGTCTTGCCGTGGTCAATATGACCCACAGTACCAATATTTACATGCGGCTTCGTACGTTCGTACTTGGACTTGCTCATAACCAACTCCCTAGTTGTTGAGAATTTCTTCAGCTATACTTGCTGGTACTTGTTCGTAATGATCAAACTGCATAGAATACGTAGCTCGACCTTGTGTTTTGGACCTAAGCTGCGTGGCATAGCCAAACATATTACTCAAAGGCACATTGCAGCGTATGATTTGGGTTCCGCCACGGGGTTCCAACCCCTGAACCTTGCCCCGTCGGCCGTTTAAGTCCCCCATAACATCGCCCAGATATTCTTCCGGAGTCAGCACCTCAACAAACATCACCGGCTCCAGAAGGACGAGACCAGCCTTGTGGCAGGCTTCCTTGATGGCCATCGACGCTGAAATATAAAAGGCTTGTTCGGAAGAATCCACTTCGTGGTAGGATCCGTAGACAAGCTTGACCTTAATGTCGACCACGGGATATCCAGCCAATACGCCATTCAGCAGCGCATCCTGAATGCCTTTGTCAACCGAGGATATGTATTCCTTGGGGATAACGCCGCCGACAATGGAATTTGTAAATTCATATCCCCCGCCCGCCTCATTTGGCTCAACCTCAATTACTACATGACCGTACTGCCCTCTGCCGCCAGTCTGCTTAACATACCTGTTTTCATGCTTAACCGGCTTGCTGATTGTTTCCCGATAGGCAACCCTGGGCTGGCCGACATTGGCATCGACTTTAAATTCACGTGTAAGTCGATCAACGATAATATCCAGATGAAGTTCACCCATTCCGGAGATAAGCGTCTGATTGGTATCTTCATCCGTCTTAATTCTAAAGGATGGATCTTCCTTGGCCAGCTTCTGCAAAGCCGCGCTCAGCGCATCGCGGTCCGACTTAGTTTTGGGCTCAATGGCCACTTCTATAACCGGCTCCGGGAAATCCATGGATTCAAGGAGCACCGGACGGCTATCTGCGCACAAAGTCTCCCCGGTGGCAGTATTTTTAAGCCCGACAGCAGCGACAATATCACCGGAATATGCCTCTTTTATCTCTTCCCGCTTATTGGAATGCATCTTAAGAAGCCTTCCGATTCGTTCTTTTCTACCGGTCGAGGCGTTAATTATAGTCATTCCGGATTCGATATGTCCTGAATAAATACGCAAAAAAGACAGATGGCCGACAAACGGATCGGAGGCGAGTTTAAAAGCCAGAGCGCTTAACGGTTTGTCATCATCCGGTGGGCAGTCTATCTTCTCACCGGTATCCGGGTCTTCACCCTGAATAGCCGGGACGTCGAGCGGAGAGGGCATATAGTCGACTACAGCATCAAGCAGGGGCTGCACCCCTTTGTTTTTAAAGGCAGAGCCGCAAAGTACCGGACAAATTGTCAAGTTAATGGTCGCTGTCCTGATTCCCTTGATAATCTCTTCTGCTGAAAGCTCCTCGCCGGAAAAATACTTATCCAAAAGAGCCTCGTCTTCTTCTGCTATCGCCTCGATCAAATGAGCCCGCCAGTCTTCCGCATCCTGCTTAAGCTCCTCCGGAATTTCAGCAAATTCGTAATTTTTGCCCAAAGACTGCTCATCAAACAAAATGGCTTTGGCGGTGATCAGATCAACTACACCCCGGAAGTTGTCTTCGCTTCCGATGGGCAGCTGCAGGGGAACAGGCTTGGCCTTCAGTCTATCCCTTATCATGTCAACGACATGAAAAAAATCGGAACCGACTCTGTCCATTTTATTAACAAAAGCCATTCGAGGGACGCGATATCTGTCCGCCTGCCTCCAGACAGTCTCAGACTGGGGTTCGACCCCGCCGACAGCACAGAAAACGGCTACGGCTCCGTCCAGAACGCGCAAGGCGCGCTCTACCTCGACAGTAAAATCCACATGGCCTGGTGTATCAATGATGTTTATGCGTGAATCTCTCCAAAAACAGGTGGTAGCGGCCGAGGTTATCGTTATTCCCCGCTCCTGCTCCTGTTCCATCCAATCCATTACAGCCTCGCCGTCATGGACTTCACCGATCTTATGCGAGACCCCGGTATAATAAAGTATACGCTCGGTAGTTGTAGTCTTTCCGGCGTCAATATGGGCCATTATCCCGATATTTCTCTGCTTGTCTATGGCAATCTTTCGTGGCACATCAATCTCCGAATCTACCATCTATAATGGGCAAAGGCCTTATTCGCCTCAGCCATTCTATGGGTATCTTCCTTTTTCTTTACCGCTCCACCGCGGTTATTGTAAGCATCTAGAAACTCAGCCGCTAATTTTGAATGTATACCCTTCTCGCCCCTTTTTCTGGCATTGGAGACAAGCCATCTGATTGCCAGTGTTTCCTGGCGCACAGGACGAACTTCCATGGGGACCTGGTATGTCGCACCGCCAACTCTTCTGGATTTAACTTCCATCTGCGGTTTAACATTCTCAAGCACTTGGTAAAATGATTTAAGCGGCTCTTCTCCGGTCTTCCCGGATACTTCATCAATGGCTGCGTAAACAGCTCTTTCAGCTATACTTTTTTTGCCATCGCGCATAAGCCTGTTGACAAATTTGGTTAGCTGCTTGCTTCCATAAACAGGATCCGGAAGCACTTCTCTCTTTGGAACTGGACCCTTGCGTGGCATCACTTACTCCTTAAACATTATTTGGGACGCTTGGTACCGTATTTGGAACGGCTTTTGCGTCTGTCCTGGACACCGGAAGTGTCCAGTGTTCCGCGAATAACGGTATAACGCACACCAGGTAAATCTTTTACACGACCCCCACGAACCATTACAACGGAATGTTCCTGAAGGTTATGTCCCTCTCCCGGGATGTACGCGGTAATTTCCATGGAATTCGTCAAGCGAACCCTGGCGACTTTCCGCAAAGCGGAATTGGGCTTTTTGGGTGTAGTTGTATACACACGCACGCACACTCCGCGTCTCTGAGGACATTGCTGCAGGGCAGCCCTTTTTTTACTGGTTGTAATTTTCTTTCTGGATTTTCGTACCAGTTGATTTATGGTCGGCATCTTTCCTCCATACTAGACGTCTTGCTGAAACCGAGGTGGTTTAGTTGATGGCCATAATAATGTCAAGTACCAATTACTCGCCCATTGCGCCTAAAAACACATAATATCTTTATATTTCCAGGAACTAAATTTATTTTCCGGAAATATCTTCCTCTGCAAGATCTTCCAGGAATTTGTCGTCCCGTTCCGGTTGATCCGGAACCACGATATCATTTTTAACATACGGTCTGAATCCGGTTCCGGCCGGGATAAGCCGCCCGACAATCACGTTTTCTTTCAGACCGCTCAGCTCATCGCCTTTACAGCGCATAGCGGCCTCTGTAAGGACCTTGGTCGTTTCCTGAAACGATGCGGCCGAAATAAACGATTCTGTACTCAGAGAAGCCTGTGTGATACCCAGAACAAGAGGTTCAGCTATAGCCGGAGTCTTTCCTTCGCGCACGCAGACGTTGTTCGCGGCCATGAATCTCGACTTGTCAACATGCTCGCCAACAAGAAGACCTGTATCGCCGGGGTCAAGCACATTGACCTTCTTCAGCATCTGGCGGACAATAATCTCTATATGCTTATCATTGATATGCACGCCCTGAAAGCGATAAACCTCCTGAATCTCTTCCACTAGATACTTGGCAAGATGCTTCTCGCCCTTAATCTTGAGGATGTCATGCAATTCGGGGTTGCCTTCGGTGAGAGATTCTCCGGCCTCGACAAAATCTCCTTCCTGCACCGTGATATGCTTACCCTTGGGGATAAGATAGCTCTTTTCATCTCCCGCTTCCGGAGTGACGATGATCTTTCTTTTGCCCTTGGACTCCGGACCAAAGGAGACAATTCCATCAATCTCGGTAACAACAGCCTGATCCTTGGGCTTACGAACTTCAAACAATTCCGCGACTCGGGGAAGACCGCCGACAATATCCTTGGTTTTCGACGTCTCGCGCGGTTTTCTGGCTATTATGTCCCCGGCGCCGACAGCGGCACCTTCATGGGTCATCAAAATAGCCCCGACCGGCAAATGAAAAACAGCTTCGGAGTTAGTTCCCGGCCTGTTTTTGACATTTCCGGCTTCGTCGCAAATGGATATGCTTGGACGATAATTGGTTGATCTGTATTCGATAATGGTTTGCGTGGCCTGATTAGTAGTTTCGTCAACCCTTTCCTGAACGGTGCGGCCTTCAATTATGTCTGAAAAATGAACATAGCCCTGCACATCGGTGACAAAAGGTTCGTTAAAGGGATCCCATTCAGCGATTTGATCACCCTTGGACACATTGCTCTCATGCTGCACAAAAATCTTGGCTCCGGAGGGAAGCGAATATTTTTCCCGCTCGCGCCCCTGATTGTCGACTATTTTTATTTGTCCGCTCTTTCCCAGAACCATCGCTTCTCCGGCGCTATTGGCTACCGTGCGTACCCTTGAGAGTACAGCCTGGCCCTTATTCTGGGCAAAAATATTGGATTGTTCGATTTCCTTGGACGCAGTCCCGCCGATATGAAACGTGCGCATTGTCAGCTGGGTACCCGGCTCGCCGATGGACTGAGCAGCGATAATCCCCACCGTCTCCCCGACGTTGACCAGATGTCCCCGGGCAAGATCCCGGCCATAACATTTGGAACAGACACCTTTTTTGCTCTTGCATGCCAAAGCGGACCTGATGGTCACGCTTGAAATCCCGGCATCTTCAATGGTTTGCGCTTTTTCTTCATCAATGAGCGTATTCTCACTGACAATCAACTCATCGGTTTCCGGATGAAAAATGTCATACATCGAAATGCGGCCGAGTATCCGATCCCGTAAATGTTCTTTGATTTCGCCCGCCTTGATCATGTGTGAAACTTCAATGCCGTCAACCGTCCCGCAGTCATGCTCGGAGACCACAACATCCTGAACCACGTCAACCAAACGGCGGGTCAGATAACCGGAATTGGCCGTTTTAAGAGCGGTATCCGCAAGCCCTTTCCGGGCTCCGTGTGTGGAAGTAAAATATTGCAAAACGGTCAACCCTTCCCGGAAACTGGAAGTAATCGGAGTCTCGATTATCTCGCCGGAGGGTTTGGCCATAAGCCCTCTTATTCCGGCCAGCTGACGCATCTGATCTTTGTTTCCGCGCGCACCCGAATTGGCCATCATGAAAATAGAATTCAGGCTAACGTCCGTTGCTTCTTCACCGGTAGTGGGATTTTTGACGATATCCGTAGATAATTCGTTCATCATTTCCGAAGAAATGTCGTTGGTTGCCTTGGTCCAGACATCCACCACCTTATTATATTTTTCAGTCCGGGTGATAATCCCTTCCCGATACTGGGTCTCAATTTCGTTGACTTCGTTCTGCGCAGCATCCAGCAGCCTGGGCTTGTTCGCCGGCACTTTGAGATCCTTGAGCCCGATGGTTATTCCGGCCCGGGTCGAATATTCATAACCCATATCCTTTATCCGGTCGCAAAGAATGACTGTGGCTTTGGTCCCGGCATTACGGTAGGTTTCTCCAACAAGTCTGCCGATTGCCTTCTTGTTCAGCAGGCAATTGACCAATTCAAAAGGTACGCCTTCCGGCAGGACTTGGCCGACGACTATCCTGCCCGGAGTTGTATCCACCAGTCTGCCGTCCATGCGCACTTTGATCCGGGCATGCAGGCTCACATGACCGGAATCAAAGGCGGCGATAACTTCTTCCGGACCATAGAACGCCTTGCCCTCGCCTTTCTCAAAAGAACGATCCACGGTCAGATAATACAATCCGAGGACTATGTCCTGCGTGGGAACAATGATCGGTTCGCCGTTTGCGGGCGACAAAATGTTGTTCGTGGACATGACAAGCACCCTGCATTCTATCTGGGCTTCTATTGACAGAGGGACATGAACCGCCATCTGGTCTCCGTCAAAATCGGCATTAAACGCGGTGCATACCAGCGGGTGCAGACGTATGGCCTTGCCTTCAACCAGGATTGGCTCAAAGGCCTGAATCCCCAGACGGTGCAGGGTCGGTGCCCGGTTGAGGAGGATGGGATATTCCTTGACTACTTCCTCCAAAACATCCCAGACTACAATATCACCTCTTTCCACCATCTTTTTGGCGCTTTTTATCGTACTTGCGTAGCCTCTTTGTTCCAGCTTGGCATAAATAAACGGCTTAAAAAGTTCCAAAGCCATTTTTTTAGGCAGACCGCATTGATGCAGCTTCAGGCTCGGTCCGACAACAATTACCGAACGACCGGAATAATCAACGCGTTTACCCAGAAGATTCTGCCTGAAGCGGCCCTGTTTGCCCTTGATCATATCTGAAAGTGACTTCAGAGGACGGCCATTCGTTCCGGTTATAGCCTTGCCTCTGCGTCCATTATCCAAAAGGGCGTCGACAGCTTCCTGAAGCATCCTTTTTTCATTGCGGATAATAATATCCGGAGCTCCGAGTTCCAAAAGCCTTTTCAGCCGATTATTGCGGTTAATAACCCGCCTGTACAGATCATTCAAATCCGATGTGGCAAAGCGCCCGCCGTCAAGAGGCACCAACGGGCGGAGTTCAGGCGGAATAACCGGCACGACCTTGAGTATCATCCACTCCGGAAGGTTGGTCGAATCCAGAAAGGATTCCACGACACGCAATCTCTTGGCCAACTTCTTTTTCTTGGTCTGCGAGCGTGTTTTGGATGAACTTTCGCGCAATTGTTCCCGCAGTTCATCCAGATTTATTTCCGCGAATAACTCCAGGACAGCCTCGGCACCCATGCCGACCTTAAAAGTGTCCTCACCGAAATGATCCAGATATTGCAGGTATTCATCCTCGGTTATAATCTGTTTCTTTTCCAGGGTTGTCTGTCCCGGATCCAGGACGATATATGCGTCAAAATAGAGAACTTTTTCCAGCTCGGCCATGGTCAGATCGAGAAGAGTGCTGATCTTTGACGGCTGACTCTTGACAAACCAGATATGAGCGACAGGAGCGGCAAGTTCAATATGCCCCATTCTTTCGCGGCGAACCTTGGAGGCGATTACTTCCACCCCGCACTTTTCGCACACGATCCCCCTGTGCTTCATCCGCTTATATTTTCCGCAATTACATTCATAGTCCTTTACTGGACCAAATATTTTGGCACAGAAAAGACCGTCTCTTTCCGGCTTGAATGTCCGGTAGTTGATGGTTTCCGGTTTTTTAACCTCGCCAAAGGACCACTCCCTGATTTTTTCAGGCGAAGCGATCTGAATCTGCAGTCCTTCCAGTTCCTGACTGCTGACGTTGGAAGCATTACTTCTCTGGCTAAACAGATCGTCGAGCGTCATATCTTTATCCCTCTTTATGGGCTTGAATTTAGTTCTTGCGTCCCTTTCTGCTCTCGTCCAGCTGCAATTCAACATCCAGACCAAGGGCCATGAGTTCCTTTATCAGTACATTGAATGATTCCGGCAAGCCGGATTCCAGAAAATTGTCGCCCTTGACAATCTTCTCATACATCCGGACACGTCCGCCGACATCATCCGACTTGACAGTGAGAAACTCCTGCAGAAGATAGCTGGCACCGTAAGCTTCAATGGCCCACACTTCCATTTCACCCAGGCGCTGACCGCCAAACTGGGCCTTTCCGCCAAGCGGCTGTTGTGTGACCAGTGAATAGGGACCGGTGGAACGGGCATGGATTTTTTCATCCACCAGGTGATGCAGCTTAAGTATATACATATTGCCCACCGTAACCCGTTCATGAAAGGCATCTCCGGTGCGCCCGTCAAAAAGAAGCGATTTACCGTCTTCACTCATGCCCGCCTTCTTCAGCCAGGCCCAGATTTCCTCTTCTTTCGCGCCGTCAAAAACCGGAGTTTTGGTCACTATGCCTTTTTTCATTTCCCGAACAGCGGATGCAAATTCTTCATCATCCAAACTGTCCGCAAGTTCGGAGATTTCCTTAGAGTCGAAAATCTGTTTAACCTCATCCCGGACATAAGCCAAATCCATACCCTGTTCGACCATCGTCGCAAGTTGCTTACCAAGCTCACGGGCCGCCCATCCGAGATGCGTTTCCATAATCTGGCCGATATTCATTCGCGAAGGCACTCCCAGCGGATTTAAGACAATATCCACAGGTTCGCCGTCGGCAAAAAAGGGCATGTCCTCCATCGGCAGTATGTTGGAGACAACGCCTTTATTCCCGTGTCGGCCGGCCATCTTATCTCCGACACTCAGCTTGCGCTTTACGGCGATATACACCTTAACCATTTTAATCACGCCCGGAGGCATGTCATCCCCTTCGCTGGCCTTTTCCCGTTTCAAATCATAGGCACGGCGTATAAAATCAAGCTGGGCGTTATAACTGGATATAATCTCGTCAACTTCCGAGTTGACTTCCCTGGAGGAAAAGACACCGGCCAATTTTTTCACGGGCAGGGTATCAAGAAGTTCACGGGACAAAGTGCTATTGGCCTCGGCAATTACCTGATTTTTCTTATTGCCCATTATGGTCACGGCCAGTCTCTTTCCGGAAATTACCTGCCATAATTTATCCCGCACGCTGGCGGTTAGTCCGGATATATGCTGGCCTTCCTTGCGCGTTATCCGCGCGAGTTCAGCATCCTCGATTTCCTTGGACCGTTCATTCTTGTCCCCGGACCGGCGATTAAAAACCTTTACATTAATAACCGTACCCTCTATTCCGGGCGGCACTTTCAACGAGGTATTTTTGACATCACGGGCCTTATCCCCGAAAATAGCCCGCAATAAACGCTCTTCCGGAGTCAATTGCGTCTCGCCTTTGGGAGTAATCTTGCCCACGAGAATATCGTCGGGTTTTATTTTGGCTCCCAGGCGGATAATGCCGCTGTCGTCGAGATCCTTAAGCATTTCCTCACTGACATTGGGAATGTCGCGGGTAATCTCCTCCGGGCCAAGCTTTGTATCCCGGGCAACAACATCGAACTCCTCGATATGAATCGAGGTAAAGACGTCCTCCTTGACCATCCGTTCGGATATCAGAATGGAATCTTCGTAATTGTAACCGCACCAGGGCATAAAAGCGACCAAAAGATTCTTGCCCAATGCGACCTCGCCGTCCAGAATTCCGGCTCCGTCCGCAAGAACGTCTCCCTTTGCAACCTTTTGCTCCATAGACACGCGGGGTTTCTGCCCAAAACAGCTATTTTGGTTTGATTTATGAAATTTCTGTAATTCATAGGAGGCGGTTCCACCAGTTTTGGAATGGACCTGTGGATTGTCATAGGACACGACAATCCTTTCCGCGTCCACATAGCGGACCACGCCGTCTCCTTCCGCCTGTACGCAGCTTCCGGAGTCGCGGGCTATGATGCCCTCCATGCCGGTTCCGACCAGAGGCAGCTCCGCGCGCAGAAGAGGAACGGCCTGACGCTGCATATTTGAACCCATAAGAGCACGGTTCGCATCGTCATGTTCCAGAAAAGGAATAACTGCTGCAGATATGGATACTATCTGACTTGGTGAAATATCCATCAGAGTCACTTCATTTTTCTGGACCAGAGCAAACTCACCCTTGACTCGAGCGGCTACCAGATCATTCACAAAATAACCATCTTCATCGATCGGGGCGTTGGCCTGGGCGATAATCTCTCCGGTTTC
>JBNJHA010000072.1:4896-9878 GCA_051748085.1 Thermodesulfobacteriota bacterium | reverse complement strand
TTGCTCGGGATTTTTTTCGGACTGGGGCCTGTTTCCATTATTCAGGCCTGCGGGTATGCACTTGTGGAGGAAAAATTTCTGCTTCTGGCGGCGATTGTCGGGCTGATACTGATTCTGTCAGACGCCCTGGAGCGTTCCGGGCAGTCCAAAAGGCTCATGGATGCCCTGTCCGGCTATCTGACCCGGCCCCGGCTGCGGCTGGTCTTTTTCCCCGCGCTCATTGGCCTCTTGCCCATGCCCGGAGGAGCTATTTTTTCCGCCCCCCTGACTGATGCGGCATCCAAAGAAATGGATATGAACAATACCCAGCGGGCGCTTATAAACTACTGGTTCCGGCACATCTGGGAACTGGCCTGGCCCCTGTACCCGGGATTCATTCTTATTGTGGCCCTGGCGGATATATCCATAACTGTTTTTATTTCCCGAACCTGGCCGGCGGTTTTTATCATGCTCGGAATCGGATGGTTCTTTTTTCTTCGCCCCGGTATCCTGCGGGTCAAAAGATACAAGAATCATTCCAGTGCCGGGAAACAAGGTTTGAAAGCGGTATTTGTTCAGGGGCTGCCGCTAATTGTGGCCATTCTCGGTTCCGTGGGCCTGGAATGTTTGCTCCCGGTTTTTGCTCCCAAAGTGCCTTTTGAGATCGGGGTGGTAGCCGCTCTTGTCGTTTCCATAATCTGCATCATGGCCCAGAATCGTTTAGGCCGCGAGTTTACGCGTCAGATACTGACCAAAAAGAGTCTTTATTCCATGCTTATGGTTATAGCGGCCATTTTCATGTTCAAGGAAACCATGTATGCTGCGGATGTGGTCGGGGCCATGTCCGAAGCGGCCGGAGAGGACGCCGCTCTTTTTGCCGCAGCAGTGTTTCTGCCCTTTCTGGTGGGTATGGTTTCCGGGATCACCGTGGCCTATGTCGGGTCCACTTTCCCTCTGCTTCTGGGGATAATAGACACGCTGGGGATCCAGGGGCAGATGATTCCCTATCTGGTTCTGGCCTCTTTTGCCGGGTTTACCGGGGTCCTTGTCTCTCCGCTGCATATCTGTTTTATCCTTACCTGCCGTTTTTTTGGGGTGGATGTCGCCCGGGCCTGGCGCAAGCTGGTTCTGCCTTCGTTGATATTCGCGGCTTGCGGTTTTTTCCTGTTTCTGTTTTTGTTAAAAGTCTGAATTAACTTTCATGCCTGTCGCTTGTCAGACATGGAAGTTAATATTTTAGGCTCTTCGACGGAATGCATGGATTTTTGCGAGTTATTCTCCTGATCCTTTTGATGCTGCACTTTCGGTTCTGTATTTTCTAAGCCCCGCCAAAGGGGGATGCCCGCCCCCTTCGGTTTCGCTGGTTCCAAAGGAAGGCAGTTTTTGTTATCGGTAATGCCAATCGGTTTGAGAACCTGTTTTTGTGTTCCGTCCCGCGGTCCGTTTTCCCCCTTTTGGAGGGGGCAAGAAAATATGCGAACCTTTCGTCAGGAACATCAGAAAGGATCACTCGAATAAAATCCACACTCAACGTCGAGGAACCATATTTTACAATTCCCACACCCAAAACTGTTTGCATTCCCATTGAAATCTGTTAGAAGAAAGTAAAATAGTGGCAGATTTTTGTCCAAACAATGGGACTGGAGGGAAGTACTATGAAATATCCGGAAAAACTTTTGCTTTGGGCTGTTGCTCTTAGCTTGATAATTACCGGAGCGGCCGTGGCCGTTGCCGAGGATGATCAGGCCCCGGGGCTGGAGATGGCCCAGCAGGCTGTCAAACGCAAAGCCCCGCCTTCCACGGTGGATCATTCCAAGTTGGAACCCCTGCAAAAGGATTTTGGCTCCGGACCGGAAGTAACCAAAGCCTGCCTTTCTTGTCACAACATGGCCGGAAAACAACTGGCGAACACCATCCACTGGCTGTGGCTGGATCCTGAGGGCGGCAGTGACACCCAAGTGGGCAAGGCAGGCTTAATAATGAACAATTTTTGAGTGAACATAAACAGCAACGAGGCTCGTTGCACAAGTTGTCATGCCGGGTATGGATGGGAAGACAAAAATTTTGATTTCAGCGATCTGGAAAAGATAGACTGCCTGGTTTGTCATGATCAAACCGGCAAATACAAAAAATTTCCAGCCGGAGCCGGCTATCCGGCCAAGCCTTTACAAGAGAACCCGAACAAACCCGGTCAGATGGGGCAGATGTTTAGCGGGAAGTTTTTTCCTGTTCCGGATTATACCAAGGTGGCCCAGAGCGTGGGCAAGCCTACCCGCCGCAACTGCGGCACCTGCCACTTCTATGGCGGCGGAGGAGACGGGGTAAAACACGGCGATCTGGACTCCTCCATGACCAATCCGTCTAAAAATCTGGACGTGCACATGGCCGAGGAAGGCCAGGATTTCGCCTGCCAGCGGTGTCATACTACCAAGGCGCACAGGATTGCCGGACGAATATACAGTACACCGGCGTATACTGACCGCAAGAGTCTGGTGGAAGACGATCTGGCCAAAAAAATTGCCTGCGAATCCTGTCATACGGCCACGCCGCATAAATCAGGAAGCAAGCCCAATGATCACACGGACAAGGTTGCCTGCCAGTCTTGCCATATCCCGGAGTTTGCCCGGGCGCTGCCCACCAAGATGTGGTGGGACTGGTCCAAGGCCGGGCAGTTGATGGAGGGCAAGACCAAGGTCATGGGTCCATACAACCGTGCGTTGTTCGTAAAAAAGAAAGGTGAATTTGTCTGGGATAAGAACGTTGTCCCGGAGTATTACTGGTTTGCCGGGGGCATAGATACGATTCTGGCCACGGACAAGATCGACCCCTCACAGCCGGTCAAAATGGCCTGGCCCATAGGCAACGCAAGCGACTCCAACGCACGGATCATGCCCTTCAAAGTACATCGAGGCAAAACTCCTTATGATCCGGTAAACAATAATATGGTCATTCCCCATCTTTTCCCCTGGGACAAGAACGATACCCTGGCTTACTGGAAAGGATATGACTGGGAGAAGGCTGTTGCCTCGGCCATGGACTATACCGGCCTGCCTTTCAGCGGCCAGGTTGATTTTGTCCAGACCGAATACGTCTATCCGACAACGCATATGGTAGCTCCCAAGGAGGATTCACTTCGATGTGTGGCCTGTCATGTTCAGGAGGGCAGTCGTCTTGAGAATGTGACCGGTGTGTACATGCCGGCCCGGGATTCGTATGCGGCCGTGAACTGGATAGGCTGGACCGTGGTTGTCCTTTCGCTTCTGGGCGTAATCATCCACGCGGTCGTTCGTA
This sequence comes from Thermodesulfobacteriota bacterium, assembly GCA_051748085.1. Classification (GTDB taxonomy): domain Bacteria; phylum Desulfobacterota; class Desulfovibrionia; order Desulfovibrionales; family Desulfonatronovibrionaceae; genus CAYNNQ01. The sequence continues at coordinate 6,608 of JBNJHA010000072.1, read as the reverse complement.
TAATCGCGCGCAGCAAAAGGGAGAGTTAATATGTCCAGTCAAATAAAAAAACAAAAAATATATCTGTATACGCGGTTTGAACGTTTCTGGCACTGGATCCAAAGCATTTTGATTGCGGTTCTACTTATAACTGGATTCGAGGTACACGGCACATTCAGCCTGCTCGGCTACGAGCGGGCCGTGTACTGGCACAATTTCACCGGGCTAACCTGGCTGGTGCTTTTCGCCTTTATCGTCTTCTGGCTTTTTACCACCGGGGAGTGGAAGCAGTATATCCCGACTACCAAGAAGCTTTTCCAAGTACTTCGCTATTATACTTCCGGGATATTCAAGGGATATCCCCATCCGGTGCAAAAATCCAAAAAGTCCAAGCACAATCCTTTGCAACGGCTGACCTATCTCGGGTTGACAGCCATTTTGCTCCCAGTGCAGATGATAACCGGGCTTTTGTACTACACCTACAATTCCTGGGAGAGCTGGTGGCTGGGGTGGATGAGCCTCAAGGTCCTGGCGGTTGTGCATATCCTGGGAGCGTTTGCCATCCTGGCTTTTATTCTGGTTCATGTGTACATGACCACCACAGGGCATACGGTTACCGCCCATATTCAGGCCATGTTCTCCGGCTGGGAGGAAGTGGAGGATGAAAGTGAAATTGACGAATGGGAACGGGCCAATAGCAGGTAGAATTCGTCTGAATTTGTTTGCTTAACCCGGCGGTCGCGCAGGAAGAGTCTTGCACGGCCGCTTTTTATTGAGTCTCCGGGAAAGCGTATGGTTCTTTTATCGGCCTTGGGAATTCAGGTGATGCAGGCTCAAGGCGACCATGGCCGCGGTTTCCCAGCGAAGCATGCGCGACCCCAAGGATCTGGCGGGGATATTTTTCTCAAGTATTATTTCCTGTTCCCATGGAGAGAATCCGCCTTCCGGACCGATGATAACCAGGTTTTCGCCGGCGGTAAAATCACTGGGAGCAAGCATGCCTTTTGTGTACCTGTTCTGGATAAGGGCTGTCCGGGTGGGGCAGTCTTTTTTTTGTAAAAGTTCCTGCAGTCCGCCGGGATGAGCGGACAATTTCGGCAGCCAGGGATTTAGGCTCTGCTTGGCCCCGGAGATCAGCGGGCCCTGCCACTTGGCCACGGATTCGTTTTTTAGTCTGCCCTGACTGTTTTCCCCCATCCAAACCGCCATTTCCCATGCCCCGAGTTCAGCCGCCTTTTCCAGAAGCCAGGAACGGCGAAGCGCTTTGGACCAGGCAATGCCCAGGCACAGCCTGTATTCGGGGACGGGATGTTTTTCTCGGTTTATTTCTGTCAGGTCGGCCTTGTTTCTGGCAGTTGAAACAATTTCGAATATGCCCATTGTTCCCTGTCCGTCTATAATCCGTATCGTTTCCCCCCTTTGCAGCCGCAGGACCTTTATCATATGCACCGCCTCCTGGCCGGCAAGGGTAAACGGTGGATTCCATTTTTCGGGAGGTAGATAGAATGTGTGCTTTATTTTTGCGTTGTCTTTGTTCATAAAATTTTAGACTCCACATATAAATATGGGTTATCAAACGTCTATCCCCCCACACCCAAATTCAAATTTGGGGGGCGGGATGATTTAGTAAAACAATAGTGGTTGACCCGAAATTTAAGACGTACCAATGTATTACAACTTGATTATCATCCACTGCGGAAAAAGGACCAGCAGAGTCAAAACAGTAATTCCTA
>JBNJHA010000072.1:0-4796 GCA_051748085.1 Thermodesulfobacteriota bacterium | reverse complement strand
GAGAGAAAAAAGGCCACGAAAATGGTTACCGAAGCCAGCCCCAGATGCAGTTTCTGACCCAGGATGCTGGAAACCTGCACTAAACGGGCGGTGAATCCGCTTTGTACCAGCAGCTCTCCTCCGAGAAGAAACAGGGGAACCGCGGCCAGGGGAAAAGAGTAAACCGCCCCGAGCATCTTGGAAGCCAGGAATTCCAAGGGAAGATCGAGTAAAAAAAATGCCGCGGCAATCGAGGAGCAGGCTAGGGCGATAGCCACCGGCAGGCCTATAAACAACCCCAAAAGCAGAATGGTCAGGGTGAAAATCATTTATCAAACAACGGGTTCGGACCTAGTTCGGTCAAAAAGCATAGAGGACAGGGCAATGCCGATGCCGACCCAGACCAGGGCCAGATAATTGGCGCCCATGGGGATATTTAAGACCGGACTTGTCTGATCCCAATTGTTTATGGCGGCCCTGGCCCCGGCCAGGACCAATACGAAACCGGTAATCAGGTTCAGGTTTATTATTAAAACTTTTTTTATTTTGCCCGGTGCGAACAGATCAAGTTTGAGCAAAAGATTCCTGGAGGCCAGAAAGCCGCCGCCGGCACCGGTCATCCAGACCATGCCCGCCTGAATGACATCCATAGTCCATCCGCTGCCTTCCAGGGAGACAAGACGGAAGATTATCTGCACAAGCAATGAAAGGCATATAAGAGCCAGTGCCAGGCCGGCAATGACCGCGCTGGTCTTCTGATATATTGAGATTATGCCGGAGACGATTTGCTTGATCATAGAGATTTACTTGAGTTTTTTTCTGGCCGTACCCAGCTTATAAAAGGGGAGTTCGGTTTTTTCCGCGCTGAGTTCGGTCTTGGCCACAGGGATAGTGAATTGATCTCTGGCTGCCGCTTCCCGTTCAACATAAGCCAGTGCAATGCAATGGCCGAGAGAGGGAGCAAAGGATCCGCTGGTCACCTCGCCGACTTTTTGGGCGTCCAGAAATACGGAAGAACCGTGCCTGGCCGCCCTGCGTCCGGGAATTTTTAAAGGAATAAGTCTGGATTTTATTTGCCCCAAGGCGTCTTTGCCCGTATATTCGGCTTCGGATTTAAGCATGAAGGAATATCCCGCTTCCTCCGGAGTATGTTCTGTGTCCAGGTCCTGGCCATAAAGGGGTAGCCCCGCTTCCAGGCGCAGGGTGTCCCTGGCCCCGAGACCGGCGGGCTTTACTTTGTCGCTTTTTGCCAGGGTCTCCCAAATGTCGCGGGCGTTATCCCAGGGCAGGTATATTTCGTAGCCCAGTTCCCCGGTATAGCCAGTGCGGCTGATCTTGAGCGGGATGCCCTGCCACTCGGTGTCCCAAAAATTGAAATATTTGAGATTCCGCCAGTCATGATCGGGCATGGTTTCTTCCAGGACTTCTATTGACAGCGGCCCCTGCAGGTCGATTTTGGCCGTCTGCATGGACTTGTCCTTTATTTTTATTCCGGACTCCAGATTGGCCTTTATCCATTCAAAATCGGATTTCAGGCAGGCCCCGTTTACGACCAGCATGAAATTGTTTTCGCCCATGCGGTAGACGATTAGATCGTCCAGGATCCCTCCGGAAGGATTGAGCATGAATCCGTAGCGGCATTTGCCTGGCGAAAGAGTGACCAGATTGTGAGTTATTATTTGGCCCAGACTGTCCGCCGCTCCGGGTCCGGAAATAAAAAATTCTCCCATGTGCGATATGTCGAAAAGGGCGGCCTTGTTTCTGGTCTGTTTGTGTTCATCAATTATCCCGGAATATTGAACCGGCATTTCCCATCCGGCGAACGGAACCATTTTAGCGCCGTTTTCTTTGTGCCAGGAATTCAGGGGGGTCTTGATCATATTAGCACTCATTTGCGTATGCTCCTTGGGCAGGATTAATAATGATTTTCAGCGGCATGCCGCAAGGGTAAACGCTATCCGGCTTTAGCCCTGCGAATGGCCTGCAGGTCGTCTAGCAGGTTGACCGCATGGCCGTAAAGTTTGCGGATGCTCCGTCCGTAATCGGTAAGCGAATCCTCGGGCGGGACCAGGTATCTTTTGTGCAGATAATTGTCATCGAGAATCTGCCCGCTAATGGATATAGCCTTGGCTACCGTTTCATCAAAAAAATCAACCAGTTCAAATTTAAATTCGTTGAGTATGGTTTGCAGGTTTTTAAGCATTTCTTTATAGTTTATTTTTTTGCCGTGCAATCTTCTCTGCTTTAAATCTTTGAGTAGACGTATCTTGCGGGTTTGGCGGATAAAACTGTATTTCTTCCATACTTCCTGGTATAGTTGGTTAAGGCTTTGAAATTCATTATAGTTTTCTGGATCCAACAGATAATTGTCCAGGACTTTTATAACATTGGAGTAGAATTCTTCGGAATAACCGACAATTCTGCGCTGATGCTTGCTGATCCAGGCATAAAGGAATTTAAGTCTTTTTTCATGACTCTCGGTATTTTCCACTATTTCTCTTTTATATTTGACCCGGCCGGTAAATTCTCCCTTGACTATGTCGTTTAATTTCAAAGTCAGATATGAGCTGTCTTTTATAAGATTTACCCGAGAGCAGGATTCACCCGTAAACGGATTGATCAGTTCCTGGCGCAAGACGGACAGCGCCCTGTCTTCCTGAACATTATTCGGGTCATATTTGTGCTGTTTATAGATCACTCGCAACAGGATGACTTTTTTTTCCGGATCAACGAAAAAATTGTGCTGTTGCAAGTATTTTTCCGTTTTTCTATCTACAGCGTCAAGTCTGGTCAGAGTCATTTTTTCAATTCGAGGATAGAATTTTTGTTCCGGATGCGAATATATCGTTGTTATGCATCGGTCGGACTGTCCAAGGACCCGGATCATAAAACTTTCTCCGAGTTTGAACAGCCTCCTGCCGAACAGCGCGGCCGAAGTTCGCCTTTCAGAAACAATGGGGAAGCCGTAAAGCTCCATTAAAAACTGATAGACAAAATTTCTGTTACGTTCATAGTAGTAATTGTTGTTGGGAATGAATTTTTTGATTCTAAGTCCGAATCTTTTTAATTCAGTGTCCAGATCGGACGGGAAAGAAGCATAGATGCCGCTGAGGTAAAAATTTGAATAATTGTCCAGGGATAAAACATGCCCGCGGTCCATGTGCAAAATAAAAGGCAGGAGCATAGGATAGTTGTCCATATTGAATATCTCGGACTTGGCAAATTTACGCCGGAATTTGTCCTGCATTTTTTTGGGCAGCTTGTGCCCCACGGCTTGGAGGTTGTTTTGTTTTATTTTTTCCGGAAGAGGACAATAGTTTTGCTGCCGATTGTCTGAATCTTCCCACGGAGAATGGATGATATCAAATTGAAAGACTTCATTAAAATAATCCACGGGCCGTTCGAAGGCGACCATGCTGAAACCGGGAAGGTGTTCAAATTCATAGAGGTCGGCTTCAAACGAAGGGAGCAGTTCTCTGCTGTCAACAAGGGGATATCCGCGAGATTCGAAATACGGTTTAATTAGACATTGTCCGGCATGGACAATGTCTAGATATTTTTTTAGAGCAATGATGTTGTTCAGTTTATATTTTGGAAGTGGTATGGATTTGTCGGACCATACGATGTTTTCAGCTTCTCGAAAAAATTCTTTCCAGTTGTTTTTCATTTTGTATATGGCATTGGTTGTTGGAGGTGAAAAACAGACATCATTCCTGGCCAAGATAAATATCAATTTTTATATCCTAATTTTGACCATAATTCAAGTTCTGATTGTCATTTTTTTTGCATCTTCAGTTTGTTTACGATTGCAGTATATAAATAAGTAATACACAAAGGAACAGTAAATGTTTTTTGTTTGTTTACTATATTTAAGAGTATTCTAAATTGCATTAATTTTTAACTTATATTGTTTTTTTTGTTTGCAAATTATAGTTAGAGTATGCTTTTCTATTTTTAGCTTGTTTTTAATTGGTTCGATACAAATGTTGACACCCGAGTACTATTTTATCTATTTAGTAAATCGTTTTTGTTTATGAATTACAATGACTGACAAGGCTTAATGATATGAAAAAATTGGATAAATGCCCACGGGCCAAAGTCAACGCTCAATATTGCACCTGTACCTATTTAGATTGCCCCAGGCATGGGCTGTGTTGCGAGTGTCTGCATTACCACCGTCAACGCGGAGAACTCCCGGCGTGTTACTTTACCGAGGAAGAGGAAAAGACCTACAACCGAAGCCTGGAATTTTTTTTCCAGCGTCATTTTAAGTGATAAACAGTTATGACCAGTAATTGCCTGGACAGGATACTCGGTATTGTAAGCAGTGTTTTCGATGCTTATTCGGCCGCACTTATCCTGCGTGAATCACAGGACAAATATGTTATCTCCAATTCGTTTAGTCTTGGGGATCATATCGCCACGGACGCGGCAATACGCCCGGGAACCGGACTTGTCGGATGGATTTTGCGTAATCAAAAACCGCTTCTGATAAATAATTTTGATCGGGAAGAAAGCTGTCTCGGCTATTATAAACCCGGAGGGGAATCCAAGATCAAGGCGTTTATGGGCTGTCCGCTTTCCGCCGGCGAGGGTATCCTTTGCCTGGACAGTAAAAAAACATATTCCTTCAGCGACAAGGACCAGAAGATATTGCATCAGTTTGTGCAATTGGTGGAGAGTCTGCGGACCGGATTATGCCAGATGGATGCCAGCAGACACAAGGAAACTCTTTTTGATTGCATTCGGTTGATCTTGGGCCTGCGGTCCAATTTTCCAAGATGGACGGCGTATTTAGATCAATTGTTGAATCTACT
>JBNJHA010000071.1:0-10153 GCA_051748085.1 Thermodesulfobacteriota bacterium | reverse complement strand
CCTTAGCACAAGACGGGCCGTGGCATGATCGTCAACCACCAGAATTTTTCCCTTATCAATACCCCGGCATTCGGATTCGCTATCTTCCTCCCAAAAGGCAGGCAAATCAAGTTCAAAGAAAAAACTGCTGCCCCGCCCCGGCTCGGACTGAACCTTAAGCCCTCCTCCCATGCGCTGCACCAGCTTCTGGCTGATGACCAGACCCAGACCGGTTCCGCCGTACTTGCGGGTAGTGGACGTATCCGCCTGGGAAAAGGCCTGAAAAAGCCTGCTGATCTGCTCCTTATCCATGCCTATGCCGGTATCGCGCACCTCAAAACGCAAACGGACTGTTTCCCGTTCACCCGGGTCCTGTATTTTTTCTTGTTGATCCTGTTTTCCGTTTCCCGAATTTTGTTCCCCGTCGCCTATCCTCTGAACTACGAGCTCCACATGCCCTTTTTCCGTAAACTTGATCGCGTTGCCCAATAAATTGGTAAAAACCTGGCCCAGACGTAAAGAGTCCGTCCGCAAAACACCGGGTACATCCGGATCAATCCGGAAAAAGATATCCAGACCTTTTTCAGCGGCTGCGGAAGCAAACAAAGTTTTCATCTGATCCAGCAATTCCTCCATCCTGAAGGTATGCGTATCAAGCTCCAGCTTTCCGGCCTCGATTTTGGAATAATCCAGGATATCGTTGATAATCCCCAAAAGCATGCGCGAGGAACTGTTTATCTTATGCATATAATCGCGCTGCCTGTCATTTAAAGGGGTTTGCAGCAGCAGTTGAATAAGCCCGATAACCGCGTTCATGGGCGTCCGGATTTCATGGCTCATATTGGCCAGAAACTCGCTTTTGGAAAGGCTGGCGGCCTCAGCCTGCCTCTGGGCCTCTTTAAGCGCGGTAATGTCCCGACCGACGCCCTGGATCTCCTGAACGGCCCCGTTTTCGTCCAAAAGCGCACTATCCTCCCAGGAAAGCCAGCGCCACCCCTCATCGGTGTAGGCCCGCTGCTCGATATACGCCCTGTAAGGCGGATATTCGAGATCCTTCATGGCCTGCATTGTAGTTTGCAGGTCATCTTCATGCACCACAGGAGTAAAAGAGCTGCCGACAAGTTCTTCCCGGGTCTTGCCGAATTTACGGCAATAGGCGTCATTTACGTAGGTAAAACGACCCTGACTGTCCACGCGGACGATAAGATCCTGCTGCGACTCGACCAGCCCCCGGTACAGACGCTCCTGCTCATGCAGACGTTCTTCCGCCTGTTTGCTTTCCGTTACATCTTCATTGATGCCCACCACCCGAACCGGATTTTCCTGCCCGTCCAGGATGGGCTGGGCCATGGCCCGGATATGCCGGACTTCGCCGTCCCCGCGGCGGATTTTGAACTCGGATTTATATGGCCTGCCGGAGGCGATCCCCTTTTGAATATCTTTCGGGGCCTGCTTTTTAAATTCAGGCATCAAAGCATTCAACCAGTCATCCACGGAATTGGTGAAATCCTCCCTGTTTAAGCCGTAGATGCGAAACATGCCCTCATCCCATTCCAGATATTCATCGGAAAGCCGCAGATCCCAAATACCCAGCCTGGCGGCATCAGTAGCCAGCTGAAGACGGCTGGCCAGTCTCTGTTGCTCCTGTCTGGCCTCTATTTCAGCCGATATATCCAGGCCGGTCCCCCGAAATCCGCGCAGCTCACCATTTGAATCCAGAATGGGTATCCCGCTGACCCGTTGCCAGACAATCTTGCCGTCCGCGCGCACGGTTTGATGTTCCAGACTTTGCCACGTTTCTCCCTTTTCCGCCCACTCCGCCAGCAGTTTCTCCACCCGCGCGGCTTCCTCCCGGGGCATGAAATCAAACGGAGAACGTCCCAGGACTTCCTCCACCTTGCGTCCGAAAAGCTCTTCCGCCCGCGGAGTTAAAAAGGTATAAATACCCTGGGAATCAATCTCCCAGATATATTCCCCGGCGGCTTCGGCCACATCGCGAAAACGCTGCTCACTTTCTTCAAGGGCCCGGTGAGCCGACTTGCGGTCGGTAATGTCCCGAAAGACACACAATAAAAAACCCTTATTTTCTATCTCAAAGAGCATCACCGTAACATGGACATCGATTATACTCCCGTCTTTGCGGCGATGTCCGGTTTCAAAATCGTCTCGTCCGTGTTTTTTTATATACTCTATGTGCTTTTCAATCTCGGCAGGCGATTCCCGAGCCTCGTAATCCGCGATGCTCAGCCGGGAAAATTCCCGGGCCGAATATCCCAGCTGTTCGTGGGCCACTTGATTGAATGCTTCCGGCACTCCGGTTTGCAGGTCAATAAGCACAGTCGCGTCCGGATATAAATCAAACATGGTTGTGACCGGGATATGTTCCAGCCATCTGTCTTGAGATGTTTTTTTCTCTAAATCAGCCATTTGCCTTCTCTTTGATGCTTATCAATAATTTAAAACAGCGCATCATTTTGGATCGACATTCAAAGCAGAATTATCCCGGGCGACCATTTTGGAGACAATAAAGCTGTCGATAACGATCTGACTCACGTAAAAGACCACAATGGGGAAAATGGCCAGGGGATGGTGCTCCGCGTAGGTTACCGCCCAGATGGCCACGGAAAGGGACATGGGCTTTTCCGAGGTAATGAGCATGAAGGACCGCCCGGAGCGGTCTTCCAGCTTGAGCCAGTGCCTGGCGGCTACAAAAGCGAGGCCGAACATGACCACGTGCAGAAGCACGCTCGGGGCCACCACCTGAAAAAGGTCGTGCAGCCTGAGCTCGCGCAAAAGATCCGCTTCCTTGGAACAGGACAGATACACCAGCCCGGTGATGCAGATCATGGGCAGATAGTGATTTATGTTGGTCATCCTGGAAGGGAGTTTGGGAAAAAGTTTACGCAGAATCTGACCGGTGATAATCGGGGCGAACAAATAAAACACCATATTCTGCAAAACCTGCCATTCCGAAACCGGGGACTCCGCACCCAGCCAAATGGACAGATTAAGAGGAATGGATACCAGCCCGATTATATTCAGGGCGGTCAAAAGGATTACCGCGGTCAGGGGATCACCGCCCGCACTGGCGGACATGGCCATGGCCGCCTCCAGCGAATTGGGAAAACTGGCCATGAGCAAAAATCCCACTTTATGGTCGCTGGAAAGCCCGAACAGTTTGACCACCACCCAGGCCAATGCCGGATAGGCGACAATGGCCACCAATGCGGCCACCCCCACCAGCTTCAGGTAGCTCTTGGCCTTGTGCGCCTGGGACAAGTCCATTTTCAGCCCCTGACTGATAAATATGGCGGCTACCAGGATGGCATTGACCCAGGAAGTGTCCAGGACCGCTTCCGGAGCCGGGAGATACACGGCCAGCCCAATGGCACAAATTATCAGAAGTAAAAGCAGATTGCGTCTGGTAAAATCCTCGACTGTCCCTATAAGGCCGGCGGAATTGGCAGGCATAAAAACTCCTGGCTGATGTTTTACAATACGTAAGTATTCACTACATTAAAAAGTACACCGGATTTTGTTGCGCAAATTTCCTGCAGACCGCCCGGGCATTCTAAAAACCGGATCCGGACATATTTTTTTCCAGAACCCGTAAAAGCTTTTCCTTGTCCACCGGCTTGGCGATATAGTCATCCATGCCCGTCGCCAAAAATTTTTCCCGGTCCCCGTCCATGGCATAGGCGGTCATGGCGATAATGGGAATTCCGGCATGCTTGCCCCCTTGATCCGGACTCATCCGTCCCTTGTCCTCCGCGGCGCGGATACACCGGGTAGCCTCTACCCCGTCCAGGACCGGCATCTGCACATCCATCAGAACGCAGTCATACGTACCCTTATCCAAAGCATGCAGGGCCTTTTCCCCGTTCTCGACCACACTCACTTTGTAGCCGTTTTTTTCCAGCAAGCGTTTGACATGAACCTGGGTCACGGCATCGTCATCCACCACGAGTACCTCCCGCCCCCCTGCCTTGACAGTCCTTTTTTCGGCTTGCACATCGCCCTGCCCGCGCTGCGCTTCAGCATGAATCCCAAACGGCAGAACAACATAAACCGTTGTCCCCGCGCCGGGCCGACTGCTTATGGATGCCGTTCCGCCCATTAAACGCACCAGCCTCCGGACCAGGGGCAAACCCAGTCCCGCGCCTTCGTACTTGCGCGTATAGGGCGATTCCGTTTCATTGGCCTGGGTGAAAACGTCAAACACCTCGTCCAGCTTATCTTCCGGGATCCCCTGACCATTATCCTCAATCTCCAGCAGCACACGGCAAATTCCCGGAGTAAAGGCGGGCAGGGCAAAAGCCTGGACCCGAACCTCCCCCTGCCGGGTATACTTAACTGCGTTGCCCGTAAGATTAAACAGAATCTGGGTCAGACGGGTATGATCACCGATGAGATATTCCGAAATATGCTCATCAAGAATAATTTCCAGCGAATTCTTGTTTTTCTGGCAGGTGTATTTAAAAATATCTTCAATGGATTGAAAAACCTCCGCCGGTTTAAAGACTTCCTCGCTCAGCTCCAGCTTGCCGGCTTCAATCCTGGACAAATCCAGAATGTCGGTCAGAAGTTTGTTCAGCCGCTTTGAGGATTGATTGGCCATCCGGACATATTCCACCTGTTCCTCATCCAGGTCGGTCGATTGCATGAGCTGATGCATGCCCATGATGCCGTTCAGCGGAGTCCGGATTTCGTGGCTCATATTCGCCAAAAATTCTGACTTGGCCCTGTTCGCGGCTTCTGCCTGCTGTTTGGCGGCCCGCAGACCGTCCTCGGCCAATTTACGATCCGTGACATCCCACACCGTGGACACAACCAGATTATTGTCCGGCAAAGGAATATTCTGGGCGGTGATATAAAAGGGATCCTGGCCGGGGCGGAACACAGGCACGTCCTTCCAATGCATGCGGGCGGAATCGCCGCTGGCGCAGTCCTCCAGCACCCGCTTCTTGATCTTTTCCCTGAATTCAGGCTCCTGATAAACGACCTCCCAGAAATCGTTCGGCGCTGCCAGGTCCTCCCTGGTTGTCCGGTAAAAATTTACAAAATTATCATTCATATAGGTAAAACGGACCTCGGGATCAACCGAATTTATGGCCACGCCCACGGGCAGGTTGTCCAGGGTCGACTTTATAAAGGCTTCCCGTTCACGCAAAATCTCCTCGGACCGCTTGCGCTCGGTGATATCCCGGGCCACAGTATGCATATACGGTGTATCGGCAATGATCACCTTTGTATTGCTAAACTCCGTAAGCACTTTTGTTCCGTCCTTGCGCAGGATATATGCTTCACTGGTGATGGCTTCGCCGGTCATTATTTTATCGAAAAACTGCTCAAAAGCATCTAAATCTTCCCGACCATGCAAGTCGGGAATACGCATGGCAAGCAATTCTTCTTTTGAATATCCGGTCAATTTGCACGCTGCCCGATTGACATCGGCAAATCCGGCGTCCTGTCGGACTAAAAATATGGCATCAAATGATCCTTCAAAGATTGACTTGAAACGTTCTTCGCTCTCGCGCAGGCTTTCCTCGGCCTGTTTACGCACGGTAATGTCCTGCAAAGAGGCCACGCTTTTATCCGTGCCGGGGATCACATCAATATACAGATAAACATTCCGGATTTCATTTTTTCTGGTCACAAAACGAAATTCATATTCCTTGAAGGCCTTTTGCCTGTCTTTCCGCCTTAATTCATGCTGCCTGCGCATCCACTCCAGGTCTTCGTCAAGCACAAAATCCATCCAGGTCTTCTTGTGCTCGATATCTTTGAGCGGATAACCGGACATCCGGGCGAACTTTGCGTTTGCCAGAGAAATGATCCCGTCTTTTTCCAGAATACTGGTCGCGGTACCGGTATTTTCAAAAATCGTCCTGTACCTTTCCTCGCTCTCGCGCAGGACTGCTTCCGCCTGCTTGCGTTCGGCAATATCCCGGCAGATGCCAATAAGTACATTTTGACCCCGAACGCGGGTGCCGGAGAGGCTGACCTCCACATCGGCCAGGGAGCCGTCCTTTCGCCGGTGCCGAGTCTCAAAAGTGCTGTCAATTCTGGATAGATCCTGGAAATCCTCCCGGATATCGTCCTCGGGAATTTCCGCCTCATAATCCCAGGTATGCATACCAAGCATTTCATCCAGGCTATATCCGAGCATGCCCGCAAAACTATCATTGGCCTCGATTATTCTGTGGTTCTGGTTTATGATCACGATGCCGTCCCGGGAACGATTCATAAGATCCTGCCGGCGCTGCTCGGCTACAATAAGAGATTCCTTGGTCTTTTCCAGCTCCTCGATTTTCTCGCGCAATTTATGCTCGGCCCTTTTGCGCTCCGAGCTGTTCACAAAAAAACCCTGGTAGTAGATTATTTCTCCATGCTGATCATAAACCGCCCGAATATTTTCAGAACCCCAGAATCGACTTCCATCCCGGCGGAGAAATTGACATTCATGATCAATAATCCTGCCTTTCTGCTGCAACGTTTTTTTTAATCGTTCCCTGTCTGCCGGCTCCGCATATAGTTGCATGCCGATATCCGTAATCGAGTCCATTAGCCCTTTTGGGCTCTCATACCCGAACAACTCGGCCATTATTGGATTGACGGCAAGAAAACGCCCGCCGGGAGTGGAGGTAAATACGCCGATAGGGGCATTCATCAGGATATCCTGGGCATCCTGAAAGACGGGTTGATCCATATTTTTTTTATTCGTCGGGGTCTTGGCCATATGCGGCACCTGCAGGCGGATTGAAATTAAAAAAATTCATCTGATTAACAATTGCAAACCTATTCTATAATACATACGGACGTCTATAATCTGTTTGAACCTAAGATGAATTCTATTACAATTTACACCCTAGAATTTTTTCCGGACAGAGGCAAGGTTCAAATGTGAAAAGCAGTAAGGGAATTATCGTCCTTTTGATTTAAAGCCTCCGCCCTGCTCTATTGGCGATTATCGGACGGAACTTTTGATTTCTCCGGCATCTTTGTCCCCGGATTTTTCCCCGCCGGGCAAAGATGCCGGACGGATGGTCCCAAAGCGAGATCCGAACTCAACCATCCGGATACATTCCTTTTTCTTCAGAAAAACAAATATACCTTTATGCGCTTGACTGCCGGCAATAATGACAATAATGCCTTATTATCGCCGCAAATAATTCTGCAAACAAACAGCAGCACAACAATAAACAACGCAAAACCATGCGCAACGTTATCTTATGCAGTGCAGGGAACAAACAATTTTTAAAGGAGAAATAATATGAAATTGAACATGGTATGGGTTATCATGGGCTGCATGATGATGCTTTCCACTGGTTCGCAGGCTACGGTGGAATCGACACTCGCCCCTGATTACGCAAAAAAGGAATGCTGGGCCAGCTATCCGGATACAATTCAACATGCTGTAGATGTTTTCTATGTCTTCCCCACGATCTATTCCGAAAAAAATCCCTTGAATATGGATATCATGCGCCGCCCGGACCTGCAGGCCAAGGCCAATGGCCTCATGAAGGCCCAGGCCGGAGTCTATTCAGCCTCGGCCAATCTTTTTGCCCCCTATTACCGGCAAACCAGTTTTGTCGCCCTCAATCCGGACGAGAACATGTATGCAAACAAATATTTTCGTCTGGGAGCCGACGATGTGGCTGATGCCTTTGACTATTATCTGCGGTACGCCAACCAGGGACGTCCTTTTATCCTGGCCAGCCACAGCCAGGGCTCGCTGGTCATGATTGATTTAATCCGAAACAAACTGAAGGATTCAAAACTCCGGAAACAGCTGGTGGCGGCCTATGTAATCGGCTATTCAGTGATGCCGGAAGATTTCAAAGATTATCCATGGATGAAACCGGCCACCGGTGCCGACGATACAGGAGTCATCATCTCCTACAACACGGAGGCCCCCGGAGCAACCGGATCGCCGGTACTCAAGAAAGGGGCCTTCTGCATCAATCCCCTTAATTGGAAAACGGATGCCACGCCCGCCGGAAAGGAAATGAATCTGGGAGCAGTCTTTTTTGATGATTTTACCGGAACCTTAAAAAAGGAAGTGCCTCATTATGCCGGTGCGCGGGTCAATCCGGAGACAGGGGCGCTGGAAACAACGCCGCCCGACTACGCCGATCTGGAATTGGGTCATTTTCCCCCGGGTGTTCTGCACAAATTCGATTATGCCTTCTGGTATCGCAATCTTGAAAAAAACGTGGCCCGGCGGATCGAGTCTTTCTTCAGTCAGAAAGATAATGCCGACCAGACCGAAGAAAAATAAAAGGCCGGACGCCCATCCTTTTCTTGGTCTTCTCCAGCTGTTAGCAAAGTCAATCAGCGTATTTCAAGATCAAATTCCGCCGGGGCATCGGGACCGGGGCAGACCGCCACGTACCAGGTTCCGGCATCGCCGTCCAAAATGACTTTCCCCCGATCGTGCGCTACCTGCTCGACCAGATCGCCGTCCATTACGCGCAGCATGAATTCTTCATTTCCGGTGGAAAGCTCAATCGGCTTCCGGTCTTCATC
Organism: Thermodesulfobacteriota bacterium; assembly: GCA_051748085.1. Lineage (GTDB taxonomy): Bacteria > Desulfobacterota > Desulfovibrionia > Desulfovibrionales > Desulfonatronovibrionaceae > CAYNNQ01. Next base: position 1,645 of record JBNJHA010000071.1, on the reverse strand, counting down.
CAATTCAAGCCTGTACCAGTTGTTGTGCATGAACCGCGATTCGCCGTGTACTGTATCGCCCCTCCGTATGGAAGGTATTAAAGCGGCATCGTATGCCTTGAATCCGCCCCCGCCGACCAGTTTTTCCCTGCCGTCTTCCCGGATCACCCTGATCGAACTGTCCTCGCGCTGGCTCATGAGCCCCCGGAGAAACGCGACATCTTTGTCCTCGGGAAAAACCGGGGCGTCCAGCATTCCGGTAAGCATGAGAAACCCGTTTTCCCGGCGCAATTTAAAATATGTATAATTCCAGAGGTAAATATCGTTCCAGCCTATATTGTCTATTATGTATTTCCTGCCGGTTCGCTTCATCCAGGCCCGGGAGATATCCGCCTTTTGTGTCTTCAGCCCCAGACAACCAACGGAGCGGCTCCCGGCGACATAAGCGGCATGGCCCTCGGTCGCTCCGGTTTTGATCATAAACATATAATCCCGGCCTTGCCATTCCCGTTTTACAAAGGCCAGGCTATATTTTTCACCCTGCACATCATACATGTCCTTTTGCGGATTATACACCAGGTCCACTTTTTCCGGCTCATCCTCCTGAATGTTTCGGAGCCATACCGCCCGGTCGCCGCTGTCTTCAGCCGCAACTTGATCACAGCCGCCGATATGCACGTACAGACCGTCAATCTTTTCTTTCCCGCGCAGAGTCTCATATTGCGGAAGCTTCGGGGCACTCGGCTCAAGACCGCATTTTTCCCTTACCGCGTTTTTCAGGCATTCCCTGGCCACGGCATACTTGAACCCCGAGGCGGTATCGCTGTTCGCGAGCACGATCACCCCAAGATTTTTGTCCGGCAATATCTCCATGAAGGTCTGAAAATTCTTGACCCCGCCGTCCTTGGCCCACGCCCTCCCGGCATAGCGCATCACCGGATCGTCGACGGTGTCCAGTCCCAGGCCGGGCTGGAAATAGCTGTTTACGTCCAGGGGAGTCTTTTCCATCTCGCCCATCAAATCCACGCTCCCGGAGTTGAGCAGGCGTTTCCCGGAGGCGGACCGGCCCCCATTCAAAATCATCTTTATGAATTCGGCCATATCCGGGGCGGTTGTATACGCCCCGCCGGTCGGAGCTATGTTCATCTCCGCGTCCGGGCAGATCGGCTCCCCCTGGAAATAACCTTTTGCGGAGTTGTCTTTTATCTGCCGAAACGCACTGTTTTCCATGCCCAGGGGAACAAAAATATTCTCGCGAGTATAACTCCCGAAGCTTTCCGCACCGGACAGATTTCGCACCATCTCCCCGGCCAGGGTGAACGCGGTATTGGAATAGCTGGCCACATCACCCGGCCTGTGGCTCGGATAATCGCCGCGCAAATAATCAATCAGCCAGTCTTTGTACAAATCCCGGTCCCAATCCAGCCAGCTTCTGGAAACAAACCCGGCGTTCACGATATCGCCGGGAATTCCGGAATGATGGTTGAGAACCCGTTTTACGGTCATCCCCCGCATCTGGTCCGGATAACGCTCCTGCATGTCAAACCCGGGCAGATACTTGCCCAAAGGATCATTCAGGTCCTCAATTTTCCCCCGGTCGAGGAACTGCAGCACGGATACCGCGGTGAGCGTCTTGGAGATGGACCCCAGCATGTACACGGTATCA
>JBNJHA010000070.1:0-10696 GCA_051748085.1 Thermodesulfobacteriota bacterium | reverse complement strand
GCGATGGTCACCAGGACCCGCATGTCCTTCACGGCCCGGATCCCGTGCGGCTCGGCTATGTCCGCAACCAGAACGTCACCTGCTTTGGCCGGGAGAGTGGTCTCGTTTTCGCCCAGAAATTCCCCTTCCCCTTCCAGGACGGTGATGCACAGCTGCCCCTCTATGTCGTGGGAATGCAGCGGCAACTCCTGGCCGGCCCGGAAATTGAAATTAAGGATCTTGAAATAGGGCGAATCGTGGACCAAAAGCTTTTTCATGCCTTTTTCACTGAAGCCGTTTTCTTCAAATAAATTGATCTGTTGCATCTCTTCCTCCTTGTTGTTTGAAGCAATATTGGATGAAATTTAAGATATCCTCCTTGATCTGGGTCAAATAATACCTATAAATTTTGCATTAGAGAAGAAAAAAGGTTCGTCTCAAGAATCTGTGCAGCACATTTCATATTGTTAGGATTTCTTTCTTCGGGATCGAAGTCGCTATCGGGATCGGAATCGACCCCATAAGCTGAAGATTCCTCCCGCACCGAATGACATATTCTTTCGATTTCGATTTCGATAGCGATCCCGATAGCGATAGCGATTTGGATTATCCCAACGGTTAAGAAACTCAATTATTTCTAATAAAAACATTTAATATCAGCGTGTTAATTCTTACCTGCGGGTTCCTTGCAACAAAATTTTGCACAGATTTATGTGAGGAGCCGAAAAAAGGAGAGGATTATGCAAAAGGTGATAGTGGTTTTGATAATAATAGTGGCCGCGTTTTTCATTCTCAGGCGCTTTTTCCGTGCCCTTTATGCCGACCCCCGGGAGGGATGCGGCTGCGGGGGGTGCTCCGGGTGTCCTTCACAAGGGGCATGTGATCTGGAGGAGATTTCTGAATTGCCGGACAGCACAGAAAAACCCGGAGAAAAGAGCCGCCCGAACGGAAACAGTGAATCGGGCCGCAATGATAAACCGGACAAAAGCGGTCCATCCGGTTAAAGAGCCTCTTTGTATGCGAAGAGGCAATTGCAAAAAGCAGGATCTTGGAGTTAAACGTATAGGTTTAATCCAGCAACTCTTTGGTTTTATGTACAATATAACGCCGCCTGCAAGAATATGTTCTTGCAGACGCATTTGGGAAATATATTAAAGGAGGGATGTTAAAAGTCATGGACTGGTCGCCGGAAGCCAAAAAGGAATTGTCCCGGGTGCCTTTTTTTGTGCGCAAGAGGGTTCGGACAAAGGTTGAGGAAGAGGCCGCGAACAACGGGGCGTCCAGGGTGGAACCTATCCATCTTGAGTCCAGCAAGCGGAAATTCATGTCCCGCCTTTCCAGTGAAGTCCGGGGCTACAGGCTGGAGCAGTGCTTCGGGCCATCCGGCTGTCCCAACCGGACCGCGGACAGCTCTTCGCTTGCCGCGCAGATAGAAGACCTTTTGCAGGAAAAAGAAGTGCTCGGGTTTTTGCAAAACACTATGGGCAGGGAGAATGTGAAACCGCATCATGAATTCCGGGTGAGCATTGCCGAATGCCCCAATGCCTGTTCCCGGCCGCAGATATTTGACGTGGGGATTATCGGGGCCCGGGAGCCGGATGTGCACAGGGAAAGCTGCACCTTTTGCGGGGAGTGCGTTGATGTCTGCCGGGAAAGCGCGGTCTCCCTGGATGAAGCGGGGCCAACCATCGACATGGAGAGCTGCCTTAAGTGCGGGCAATGCGTGGATGTGTGCCTCGCCGGGAACATTTTTGTCGCCCGGCAGGGGTCCCGGGTTCAGATAGGGGGCAGACTCGGACGCCATCCCCGTCTGGCCCGGGAGATTCCGGGTGTGCTCTCTGAAGAAAAGGTCCTTTTGGTCCTTAGAAGATGCATTGACCTTTTTTTGGATCAGGACCCGGGAAGAGTGAAGAGGTTTGCCTATGTCCTGGACGACTATGGGCTGGATCGGTTCATCCGGGAGCTTTCTTTGGAAATTGACTCTGTAAGTCAGTGATTTTTATCTTTCCTACAACAAATGTGGCCCCGGGGTCTTGACCCCTTGCCCGGCGGTGTTACTATTGACATTCAGTGCTTTAGATGGTTACCTGTCCGCTTTTGTGTTGCGAGAGTGGCGGAAATGGTAGACGCACTGGATTTAGGATCCAGCGGCTGTGTCCGTGGGGGTTCGAGTCCCCCCTCTCGCACCATTTGTCAAGGTTTATAAGGGCGAGTCCCTGGTATTTTCAATAGTTTTAAGGAGGAAATCGGTTCATGGAATATCAAGTAGAAGATATCTCTTCGGTCAAAAAGAAAGTTCGGGTCCAGGTACCCGAAGAAGAAGGCCGCGCGGCCCTGGCGGCCACAGTGGCCTTGTACCGTAAGGATGTTGATATCAAAGGTTTTCGCAAGGGCAAAGTCCCTTCTTCCGTGGTGGAAGGAAAGTTTAAGAAGCAGATTTTTAATGAAGCGACAACGGATCTGATTAATACGCATATAAATGAAATAATAAATGAGCTGGAAGTAGCTCCGATGTCGCGTATAGATGTGGATGCTAAAGAATTGGTCCGGGGTGAGCCGTTTGAGTATTCATTCAGTTTTGAAGTGACCCCGGAGTTTGAACTTCCTGAATACAAGGGGCTTAGCGCTGAGGAGAAAGATGTTCAGGTAGTAGAGGAAGAAGTCAACGAAGTTATTGATCGGGTCCGGGAAAATATGGCCGAGTACATAATAGTGGATGAATGCCGGAAACCGAAAATGGGTGAGGCGGTAGTGGTTGATTTTCAGGCCTTCAAAGATGGAGAGCCCATAGACGGAGTGAAAGCAGATAATTTTCAGATGACTTTGGGCGAAGGTAATGCGCTCCCCGAATTTGAGGAATTGGTTTTGGATCTGGAACAGGATCAGACGGCGGAAAAAGAAATTACCCTGCCCGAGGATTTCTTGAATCCGGAGTTGGCTGGGCAAAAGGTTCTGATGAAGGTAAGCCTTAAAAGTATAAAAGAGAAAAAATTGCCGGAAGCAGATGATGAATTGGCCCAAAAAGCCGGTGGAGGTGAAACCCTTGAGGCAATGCGCGAACTGATAGAACAATCTTATGTGACCAGCCGCAAGGAACTGAATAAGAGTGAGGCCCAGAAAAAATTATTGGACGAATTGAAGGCAAAGGTTGATTTTGAATTGCCGGAGTCCGCGGTTCGGGGTTTCCTGGATCAAAAGCTCCAGGAGCTGCAGTCCAGTTTGGAGAAAAAAGGTAAAAGTCTGCAGTCCACCGGCAAGACATTGGAGGAATGGGAAGCTGAATTTCGTCCGGAAGCCGAGGACAATGCCAAAGCTCAGCTTTTCCTGCTGGCGGTAGCTAAGAATGAAGCTTTAGCCGTTGATCAGTCTGAGATAGATGCTATGATACAGCGTATGGCTCAAAGGAGCGGTCAGAACGCACAGGAACTTAGGGATTTTTATGAAAAGAATAATCTTATGTTTGCCTTGAAGGATCGCATTCTTGCGGATAAGGCCATGGAACTTATTTACGAGAATGCCTCCGTGACATTGCTCCCCGCAGATATTGCCGACAGCAAAGAAGAAAACAAGGACAACGAATAATAGAAAGCCTAAAATGTTTTTTGCCAGGCCGGAAAATTATTTTCCGGCCTGGCCCTGCCAGATATAGTCCCCGTCCCTGTTGAGGGTCTGTTCCTGTTTGTAATTCCGGATATTTTATATTAGCATTTAAGTCAGCAAAATGGTAAAAATGACCTTGGCCGAAGGGTCTGATTTTTGCTACAACACATATGTTCATTGTGGGTGTTGTATAGATAGAAAAATTTTTTAAATAGCGAATCAGTGGATGAACAAAGTTCAGGGCGTGGTCGGCGTTACCATTTTTCAGGTCCTGCCTGGAAAATTTCTATATATTATAAAGTGTATGGTTTTTGGATAAGATTCAATTAGTAAAGGAGAATTTATGTCTTACGCAAATATTCCCATGGTGATCGAAACTACGGGCCGCGGCGAGCGAGCCTACGATATATATTCCCGTCTTTTAAAAGACCGGATTATTTTGCTTGGGACCCCGATAGACGATAACATATCAAATCTTATTTGTGCCCAGCTGTTGTTTCTGGAGTCGGAAAATCCGGAAAGAGAGATAAATTTCTATATTAATTCTCCCGGAGGCTCAGTTACCGCCGGCCTGGCCATTTACGACACCATGCAATATATATCCGCCCCGGTAGCCACTCTGTGTATGGGGCAGGCGGCCAGCATGGGCGCCCTGTTATTGGCTTCCGGCGCACGCGGGATGCGTTATGCCTTGCCGCACAGCCGCATACTCATTCATCAACCGGCCGGCGGATTTCAGGGACAGGCAACCGACATTGACATTCAGGCCAAAGAAATTATTCGATTAAAATCAATATTGAATGATATTCTTTCTGCGCATACCGGGCAAAAAATTAATCGCATCGAGGATGATACTGACCGGGATTATTTTATGAGTGCTGAAGAATCAGTAAAATATGGGCTTATTGACCGCGTTTTGACTTCACGAAGCGAGTTGGAGGGTGAGGACGCCGTTCAGAAAAAGGGAAAATAACTATACCTGTTTGGATGAGCGCGATTAGTTTTGAGTTTAAACGCAAAATTTTTATTTCGAGAATTTGAATTATAATGAAGAGGTGTTAGATATGTCCGACTCAAAAAAACCTTATGTCTTCGATTTGACTTGTTCTTTTTGTGGCAAAAGCCAGGAGGAAGTTAATCGTTTGATTGCCGGGCCAGATGTGTATATTTGCAATGAGTGTGTGGGGCTATGCGAAGAAATAATCGCTCAGGATAATGTACAGGAGGAGTTCGAAAGTGGCCAGCTTTTACCTCCGTCCCAGATAAAAGAATCTTTGGATGACTATGTTGTCGGACAGGAAGCAACCAAAAAGATTTTGGCGGTCGCGGTATATAATCACTATAAACGGGTTCAATACGCGGAACTTAAATCCGAAGAAGTAGAACTGGACAAAAGCAATATCCTTCTGGTCGGACCGACCGGATCAGGAAAGACATTGCTGGCGCAAACCCTGGCCCGGATATTAAATGTCCCCTTTGCCATAGCCGACGCGACCAATCTTACCGAGGCAGGCTACGTGGGCGAGGATGTGGAGAACATCCTGGTTCAACTGGTCCAGAATGCCGACTATGACCTGGAGGCGGCCTCCAAGGGGATCGTCTATGTGGACGAGATCGACAAGATAGCCCGCAAGTCTGACAGCCCGTCCATTACCCGGGATGTCTCCGGAGAAGGGGTGCAGCAGGCCTTGCTCAAGATTGTCGAGGGGACCGAGGCCAATATCCCGCCCAAAGGCGGGCGCAAGCATCCGCAGCAGGAATTTATTCGACTGGATACTTCCAATATATTATTTATAGCCGGTGGCGCTTTTATCGGTCTGGACAAGATTGTGCAGAATCGGGTTCAGGGCAAAAGCATAGGGTTTGGGGCGGATCTGGGAAATCATCAGCCGATGAGCCCGTCCGAAATTATGGGTGCGGCGCACCCGGAAGACTTGATAAAATACGGCCTGATTCCCGAGTTTGTGGGCAGGATCCCGGTTACTTCCAACCTGGAGGAATTGTCTGAGGACGATTTGGTCCAGATATTAACGAAACCGAAAAATGCCTTGGTAAAACAATATAAAAAAATGTTTGAACTGGACGGTATAAATCTCAAGTTTACACACAACGCGTTGAAGGAAATAGCCAAAAAAGCCATGGATCAAAAGACCGGAGCGCGTGGCTTGCGCAATGTAATGGAGAGCATAATGCTTGATACCATGTACAAATTGCCTTCACTAAGCGGCGTGCGTGAATGCCTGATTAACAAGTCGGTAATAGTAAATTCCCTGGAACCCATTCTTATTTATGACCAACAGGCTCGTTCTGCCTGACTTTTATCCGGGAAATTATAAGAAAATGATTTCCAACGCCGCAACCGATTTTTTCAGGGAAAAATGCCCGATAGCATATCTTTTAGTATAAACGGGAGAGAATATGAGCAGCCTGAACGCCCCGAATCAGAATATGCCGGATAGAACCGTCATACCCTTGATGACCCTTAGAGAAGTCGTCATGTTCCCGAAAGCCATTGTGCCTTTGTTTGTGGGCCGGGAAAAGTCGATAGAGGCCATTGAAACGGCGATTGCCGATTACGAAAAACAGGTTTTTCTTGTGGCCCAAAAGGATCCCAAAGTGGAGATGCCTGCTGCCGATGATCTGTATTCATGGGGATGCATGAGCAAGATCCTGCAGATGTTCAGACTCCCGGACGGGACTATTAAAGTCCTTTTTGAGGGTGTTTCCAGGGCGCGAATTGATCTCTCGGCGCTGGACATGGAGATGGACATCCCGTTGGCGGATGTAACTATGATCGAGGACAAAAGGGCAGAACAGGACAATAAGGTTCAGGCCCTGATGCGCGCCACCCGAGAGGCAGTGGAAAGGTTCGGTAAAATAAACAGCAAGATTTCCAAAGAAACGGTTCTTTCCTTGACTTCCCTGACTGACCCGGGGCAGCTGGCGGATTCTGTGCTGCCTCATCTTAAAGTCGATTTCCGGAAAAAGCAGGAGCTGTTGGAGGAGACCGATCCCGGCGTCCGTCTGGAAAAAGCGCATGAGTATCTTCAGGGCGAGATTGAAGTCTTTTCTCTGGAGAAAAAGATTAAGTCCAGGGTTAAGAAGCAGATGGAAGGCAATCAAAAGGACTATTATCTTTCAGAGCAGTTAAAGGCCATTCACAAGGAAATGGGGCGGGAGACCGACCCCAAGGCAGAGATGGATGCACTGGAAGAAAAAATAAACGCCAAGGAATTGCCGGACGAAGCAAGGGACAAGGCCCTGGAGGAACTGAAAAAATTAAAAATGATGAGTCCAAGTTCGGCCGAATATTCAGTTTTGCATAATTATATTGATTGGATTCTCTCTCTTCCCTGGCAACAGGTAAAGGCGACTGAAATTGATATAGACGAGGCCGAAGCTATTCTAGAAAAAGATCATTACGGTCTTAAAAAGCCGAAACAACGCATCCTTGAATATCTTGCCGTTCAAGCCCTGGTTGAAAAGCTTAAAGGGCCGATACTCTGTTTCGTAGGTCCTCCTGGAGTGGGCAAGACATCCCTTGCCCGATCCGTTGCCAGGGCAACTGATCGGGAATTTGTCCGGCTTTCACTGGGTGGAGTGCGGGACGAGGCGGAGATTCGCGGGCATCGCCGTACATATGTCGGAGCACTGCCCGGTAAGATACTTCAGAGTCTGAAAAAAGTGGATTATAACAATCCGGTTTTCTGCATGGATGAAATTGATAAAATGAGTACTGATTTCCGCGGCGATCCCTCGGCCGCCTTGCTGGAGGTCCTGGATCCTGAACAAAACAGTTCCTTTAATGATCATTATCTGGATTTGGACTATGACTTGTCCAATATCTTTTTTATTACCACGGCCAACAGTTTGCATACCATTCCCGTGCCCTTGCAGGACAGGATGGAAATAATAAGACTTCCCGGCTACCTGGAAACCGAAAAAAAGAATATTGCCAAACGGTTTCTTCTGCCAAAGCAGATCGAAACGCACGGTTTTGCCCCGGAGCAGGTTCAGTTTTCGGAAGGAGCTTTTCTGGAAGTTATCCGCAGATATACGCGTGAGGCCGGTGTTCGCAGTCTGGAACGGGAAATAGCTTCCATATGCCGAAAAGCGGCCAAAAACCTGGTCAAGGAAGGTAAGACTTCAAAAAAGGTGAAAGTCAGCAAAACGAGCATTGCCGGTTATCTCGGAGTGCCGAAGGTGCGTTACGGTCGCAAGGAGGACGATCCCCTGGTCGGTGTATCCACGGGGCTTGCCTGGACGGAAGTTGGCGGGGAACTGCTCATGGTGGAAGTCGCTTTGATGCCGGGAACAGGCAAAATCGAAATTACCGGCAAGCTTGGCGATGTTATGCAGGAAAGTGCCAAAGCCGCTTTCAGTTATGTCCGGTCCCGTTCCGAATTGTTTGGTCTGAAAAGCGATTTTTATAAAGAAATAGATGTGCATGTGCATGTTCCGGAGGGGGCGACCCCCAAGGACGGACCTTCGGCGGGGATAACCCTGGCCACCAGTCTGGTCTCTTCTTTATTAAATCACCCGGTGCGCAACGATTTGGCCATGACCGGGGAAATTACTCTCCGGGGCCGTGTTCTGCCGATAGGCGGACTGCGGGAAAAATTGCTGGCTGCTCAACGGGGACTTATAAGCACGGTTCTTATCCCGGAAGAAAATGCCAAGGATTTGGAAGAAGTTCCGGATAAGATCTTGAAAGGATTGGAAATAATAAGGGTTAATAATATGGACGATGTCCTTCGGGCGGCCTTGATTACTCCGGACAGCCGGAGCATATTTTGCGGTCGAAACAATATGCTGCCCTTGACACATAAATTGATTAAAGAGGAATTTCAAATTCCTACGCATTGATTGTTTTTCGTATTCCTGCCTGGCTTGTTATAAATTTGTACTTAAAGGGCCCGTGTTTTTTCACGGGCCCTTTTTGGATTTTTTGTAATTGTTCACTGAACTTTTTAATCCGGTGAATAGTTGTCTTGAAATTGCAAGATGAGTTGATAAGTCGGCATTTTTGTGTCATTTTTGGATTTAACAACTTAGGTGTTGACTTATTTCCAATCGGAAATTGTCTGAAAGATTTTATTTTGTGTAAGCAATAACTAGAGGGGAGGAAAAGTATGAAGCATGAGAGGATGTATAATTGGGTTTGCAAGGCCTTGGAAATGGAAGAAAAAGGTTATGAATTTTATGATAAGGCTGCCCGGGGATGCCCGGATTCAATAGGCAGTGAAATTTTTTCCATGTTGCGTGATGACGAGATAAGGCATAAAGAGCGTATAAAGGATTTGGCCGATGCTTTGGAGCAGGGTGGAGACTGGGAAAAAGTTTGCCGATTGGATAACGATTTTGGTGATGCGCATCAGGTTTTTAGCCGAATAGCCAGTCAAAATAAAGCAGCGGCTTGCGGTGATCGCCCGGCAGCGCTGGATACGGGAATAGAGTTTGAACTGTCTTTGGTTGACTTCTATGATCGGGCGCTTGCTGAAGCCACGGAAGACAAGGAAAAAGAGTTTCTGCAGAAGTTGATCCAGGAGGAGAAAGCTCACTATATTTTGTTGTCTGATATGGGGTATTTCTATGAAGATCCCGAGGCCTGGAACCGGGATCAGGGCCGCGGCGGACTGGATGGGGCATAGTTTGTTCGGGCTGAACATTTAAGGTGTTTTCAGCTTTGTTTCCAAACTCGAATCTGTTAATTTTTACTTTGGAAATTTGTAACTATTCAGCACACGAAAAAAGTTCACCGGATTTTTTGCATAAACTTGCGACAGGCCGCCCGGTTTTCTTATGCACTCTAAAAGGGGGAAACCGGACCGCGGGAATGTGTATATAAATAAAATTTCCAAACAAACATCTATTACCCGCCCGTCTTTTTGCCCTTCTCCTGGCCAGCGAGTCCGGAGGGGGCAGGCATCAGCCTTGAGCGGGCATTAGAAAACCGCAGGCCGAAAGCATGAGAAGCAAAAAGTTTGCTGAACAGATACAGAAATTTTTGTGTTTCTGGTCCGGAAACAAATTTGAGCTTTTTTCCCAGCACCACCCCCACCCCGAAATAAATGCTGGACGTTTTGATACGCATTTATTAAAGGCTTTTTTCCGGTCTTTTCGGGGCCGGGGAGAGAGTCGCGTCAATAATAAATTTTTGTTTCTGGAATAATCAATTTGAATAAGATGTGGGCAAGGGGCAAAAGAAGTGCACGATATTGGTATTTGTCCCTTTTAAGGATAAAGGCGCCGTCGCACGCAATCGCCATGGGGCTGGCTCTGGGTGTATTTATCGGTTTTCTGCCGATAATACCGTTTCAGACAGTAGTGGTGCTTGTCCTGGCCTTTTTTTTGCGGTGCAGCAAGATAGCGGCTGTGCTCGGCACCTGGGTTTCCAATCCGGCGGACATGGTTTTTCTCTATTACCTTGCCCATCGCATCGGGGGACTTTTGGTTCCGGTCAGCCCGGCCGGCTTTGACGGGCAGTCCCGGACTCTGATGGAGATGATGGCCTACGGCTGGCAGACCTTTGCCGTGATGTTCGTCGGCGGCCTGATTTTGGCCATTCCGGCTGCGTTTATCACCTATTTTGTTTCCCTGCGTCTAATCCGTCTATATCATGCCCGGCGCATGGCAAGATGGCAGGCCAAAAAAAACAAATCATGAATCCCGTGTATCCCAAAAAATCTCTGGGTCAGAATTTTCTTAAAGATCCGAATGTAAGTCGCAAGATAGTTGATTGTTTGGATATACAAGATGGAGACAGCATTTTGGAAATCGGTCCAGGTCGAGGCGCCCTGACCGGCTTTTTGCTGGAAAAAACAGATTGTGTGCTGGCTCTGGAAAAGGATTGGCATCTGTGTACAGGCCTGAAAAAAAAATATCCTGATTTGGGTTTGATCAATGCCGATGCCCTTAAATTTGTATGGGAAGCCCTTGACGGGAAGCCGGATTTGAAAATAGTCGGCAATCTGCCCTATAATGTTGCTTCTCCAATCATTTGGGAATTGGTTTCCTGTCTTTATTCCTTTCAAAGCGCCCTTTTTATGCTTCAAAAAGAAGTGGCGCAGCGCATTTGTTCCGGTCCAGGCAAAAGGACTTACGGTGCTTTAACGGC
>JBNJHA010000069.1:0-11541 GCA_051748085.1 Thermodesulfobacteriota bacterium | reverse complement strand
ATTTTTTAATTCGACTCCCTATCTTTTCCTTACTCATAAAACACCTCCCTGCAATCTGATTTGCCCGCCGTCCAGTTGATAATCAATTAAAAACTTCGCAAAAAAACACATGAAACCCGCGCATCACCCGGAAAGGCCGGGCTGAATTCACCAAGAGGGATATCAGCAAATTCCGGATCAAAACCATCTAGATAATCTCTTTCAATATCAGCTTTATTTGTTCCCTTTATTAAATTATCTGCATCCAGATCCGATTTGATCCCGGTAATAATTTTATTGTCCCAGATAAGCAGCTTTTGCTGGCTATTCATAAAATATGCAAAGGGAGCGATTAATTTCCTCCATTCCACTTCAGCACTTAAAAAATTTAATGAATCTGGGGCATCCGGAAAAACAAATTGTTTATCCTGTCCATTAAGGCCCAGATTTTTTTCAAATTTTTCCCAGACATCATCGATTTCCACCCCGGATTGATCTATATCCAGCAGCCTTTCTTCCAGCGCATAACCAAGTAAAAGCATCGATTGCATTTTTAATGTCTTATCTTTTTGAGCATCCTTTTTGTTCGGGGCACCACCGGTCAATTCTGATTTGATGGCCATGGTTGACTCCGAATAAAAATCATCAATTCCTTTTACCGCGTAATATCCCATATCACGGGGAGTATTAAACTGCTCGCCAAATCTGTAAAAACCGGCCAGATGCCTCGAAGCCTGCTCAGGGTCCAGCAAATAATTATTCGGAGTAAAAAGTCCTTCTTTACCCGTACTCAGCCCAGGGTTCAAAATCTGGCCAAGATTCTGTAAACTCTGGGGAATTAATATTGGGTGCATGTAGGGAAAAAAAATAAAATTCAAATCATTCATTTAACTCAAACCCATATTAGTTTGTTGTATTATTTTACTCGTCAAGAAGCTTTAATTTCCGTTTCCGAACAAATATTTCTGTACCGGACAACAATTTTAAAAATGGTAATTATTGATCAGGTTTAAAAAAGTTCATCGGATTTTTTGCATGCACTTGCTGAAGGCTGCCCGGTTTTTTTATACGCACCGGTAATTATCTTCCTGAACATTAGGTTTCAGCGGATAAAATTCTTACCTGCAGTACAAGGGGGCAAAATATTCTGTTAAAACAAACACACTTAATTATCAACCTTGTGAATTCACTCCCATCTTGTCGGTAAACACAAAAAAACGGCAGCGTCCCGAACAAACAGGCATTTTTAATATACAATGGGTATGCAGCAAATATATGCATTCATCGTCATTTCCTTTATCCGGCATATATTGAGGGCAATTCCATAAAGGCAGTCCGTCGGTCAGTCTGTTCTTCCAAATTTGTTTAATTTGATCTCGATTCAAATCAAATTTATCGGCCTGACGCAGCAGGTGGTCATAGGACTCGAGCAGCGAGGAAAGCACCGCGCATTTCCACTCACAATGATATCCGGGGTTTAGCACTTCCCAATATACGCAATGTCCGCATACATAATGAATACAGTTATTTCCCGGAAGTTTTCTGATATTGGTCAACATTGGCGCTCAGACGGAAAAATTATAAAAATATTGATCTATCTTGTTTCAAAAGGCCACATTTCATAGCCTCCATCTAATACATACAATTGCCTGGCTCCCTTGAACCTTAAAAACACTGCGGCATCAAAGGCCCGACCGGATACTCTGGAATAAATAACCAATGGCGTGAACTTCGGAATTTCCTGAAATCTTTTCTTTATTTCATTTAAAGGAATATTATAGGCCCCGGACAGCATCCCTTTCCCGCATTCCGAACTATCACGGACATCCAGCAAAAAGAATTCCGCACCGTTGTCAACGGAAGCAAGCAATTCCTGTCCGGTAATATTTAAGATCCCGGATACTTTTTGTTTGTGGACAATAATGGAAGCGCCTTTTTGCAGCGGATGTATTTCTGGACCTGGATAAAAAAAGCTGCTTTCCAGAACCAGGTCAAAAATTTGTTTTTTATTCTGTATATACTGCTCAACCAAATTTCCCCACTCGGCAGCTTTCGGGCCAATACCCTGAAAACCAAGTATGCGTCCATCATCCCGGGCGGCATATATTTTAATTCCGAAGTCAGAGAATTTATTTTCCCCCGCCTGCCGGTTTGTATAAAGGGCCAGATCGAATTGCAATCCTTCATCCGCAAGCGCTGTTTCGGTTTTACCGGTTCTAAAAACGCTGTCCTCGCCAAAAAATGTGCAACCGGGACCGGAAGGCAATCTGCAGGTAAAAAACTTTTTTGATGTCAGTCCCTGTTCGGCAATAATTTTTCCGGCCGCTGTCCAAGTTTGAAAATTGTATTCATCCGGGGCTAAACCGGCATCCGGCAATAAAAAGGATATGCCGCATGTGTCCAACTCGGATATTCTTATGCCCAGATTACGAATCCATTCCAAATCAGCCTGCAATCTTGAGCTTTGCAATATGCAGTTCGTTTCCTCTGCCAAAGATTTTATCTGGTCTGCAGGATCGCTATTATAGTCAATAATTTCTATCCCTCTTCCGTTTAGCATTCTGTCCACAAAGGCCAATATTTCCGGGTCCCATACTCCGGAACGCGGCCTTAGCCACTGCAGACTGTCGCCCAAATGAACACAACTGAAAACAAGGGATAGACTGTTGCCGACAACAAGCGTTTTTTGGGGATTTTTAACGGATTCCTCTATCTTCTTCATACATTCCGAGGAAGGAAAATTTAATCCCGACAAGCCCGCGTCTTCAGCGATCAAGGGCGGAAAGACCAAGAGAGCTTCAAATTCATAGGTTGTCTCTCCTGCGTTCGTGAGGATAGTGATTTGCCTGTCTCTGGCATTTATTTTTATTTTTCTGGTCAATTCCTTTTGTACGGCAAGTTGTTTTGATCGTTTTTCAAAGTCGATAGCCAATTTAGCTCTCAACCGCGACCACTCCCGGGCGGAACATCCGGAAGAAAGCAGTTGATGCGCCAACCACCAAGGATATTTCTGTTCACAATAAGGGGCTGCCCAGACTATATCCACGCTGGAATCCAGAGTACGCAGATAAGAACATGTTTTATGAGCAACCGGACCATTCCCGACAACAACGATTCTATTCATTACGGCACCCTATTTTTTATTTTGATTATTAATTTGTAACTATTCAGCACTCGAAAAAAAGTTCACCGGATTTTTTGCATAAACTTGCGACAGGCCGCCTGGTTTTTTTATGCACTCTAAAAGGGGGAAACCGGACCGCGGGAATGTGTATATAAATAAAATTTCCAAACAAATATCTATTGCCCGCACGACTTTTTGCACTCCTCCAGGCCGGCGAGTCCGGAGGGGGCAGGCATCACCCTTCAGCGGGCATTAGAAAACCGCAGACCGAAAGCATGAGGAACAAAAAATTTGCTGAACAGATCCATTAGTTTTTATCCCGAAACTCAAAAATTTCTGGATGGAATCTCTTGAACGGATAATTCGGCAAACAATTGTTCGGCTTTTATTCTTTTGTCAACATGCACAAGATCATCCTCTATATACATTCCCTGTACCAAAAACCGCTGACATGGCTACTCCGCCCGGTTTTGATCAGATTCTTTACCAGCCGATAACAAGAAAAGTATGCACATAAGAAACGGACAGTTAAATTTTATTCTCAAGTCCAACAGGCTTCTTTCTTGACCATGTGCATAAGGGGGTGTATAGATTTCCACTACATAAAATACAGGAGGACAAACAATGTTTGGCATAGGAATACCTGAACTCATAATTATTCTGGTCATTGTTCTGGTCATTTTCGGAGCAAACAAGCTTCCCGAAATAGGTTCCGGAATGGGAAAAGCGATCAGAAATTTTAAAAAATCAACAAACGAACCAGACGAAATTGATGTAACGCCTGAAAAAAATAAAGAAAAAGAAGAGAATAAAGACGAACCAAATTCAAAATAAAAGATCCCGGGTACCCGGGATCTTTTAACAATTTAAAAACAGGACCTTTTATTCAAACCTTATCAAGCAGCTTCCGGTTTTGTATTTAAATATCTGAAACCTATTACAATATAATGAATTCCGGAAATAAACGTCAAAATTGCCACCGCAGAAATAAAAACCGGTAACAATCCCGACATATCCCAGCTTGTACTGTTTAAAAGCAAAACAATCATAATAAGCAACAATTGAAACAGAGTATTCAGTTTACTGATTGCTGTCGGATTTATACGATATTTTATATCAACCCCAAAGAATTGCAGCACCCCCATTCCCGCGAGTATCAAAAAATCTCTACTGACCACCATCACCGCCAACCAGAAAGGCAGCCATCCCTTCCACGCCAGACAGATAAAAGAAGATATCAACAATAATTTATCGGCCAAAGGATCCAGAAAGGCACCCAGCCAGGACCTTTGGCGCAGAATTCTAGCCAGAAAACCGTCTAAAGCATCAGTTATTCCGGCGGCTGCAAATATCATCCAGGCAAAAATATATTTTTCTTCACTAAAGGCGACAATAAAACCCGGAATCAGTATTATGCGGATTATGGTCAACAGATTGGGAACAGTCCAACTATTCATCATTGGATTCAATCAAGCCCGTTTTTTGATCCCTTTCCATGTTCCATTTGACCCATGAACTTTCCAGATCTTCCTGGCGATCAAATTTGACGGGCTTATAAAACGCGCCATCCGGACTGACATCAAAACGATATCCCTGGCTAACGATCAATACCCATTCGCGCATGGTCACTTCACTGGGACCGGAAACTTCAGATGGTCCGGAAACTTCGTTCACAGCTGCAAAACCTTTTTGGGATGAATATTCGGGAGAAACGGCCCGATAACCAACTTTAACCTTTCCGTCATACACCAGATAAGAACTGGCCTGGATTTCATCGACATGCAGCCTGTATCTTGTTCCGGCGACACCGGCTACGGCCGTGGGAGAATTTACCTCGAAAGTATCCTTCTGGCCTAAAAATTTTTGAACGCTTGCCCAGCAATCACCCAGGGCGACATCTACCTGCACGTTACGTTTTTCTTCGGTTGCTTCCGCACTACTCAATTCACATTCAGTACCTCCGGAAAAACGAAGGATGCTGCCGTCTGACAATTGCAGTTCCAGTCGGGCTTCATCTGTGAGCGACAATTTTGCCGGAGCGGCAAGCAAATCGTCTACGGCCAGCTCTTTTTGTTCATTATCCAAAGTACAGGTAACCGTGCCCTGAACAAAAGACACTTTAGCCTTACCTGAAATCGGCAGACTTGAAGCCGAGGCTGATCCGGCTGCAAACAGCAAAATAAGCAATGTCATTCGAATTATTTTTTTCATGTCTAACCTCAATTTTTAAAATATTCCTGCACTGGATTAACTTTATTTTTTCTCCCGGGATGCCAAACGAAAATCAAGAGCCCTTTGTTTTAGGAACCGGGTCAACTTCTTCCGGAGACTGTGAATATCTTGCGTTTCCACTTTCCAATCAGCCCTTATATTACCTTTATCGATTATCACCTTGGACAACTCCTTACTTTCAACGCATTCTTTCCAGTCAGCAAGCCGCGAATCAAACAGATTAATGGCCTCTACTGTCGACCAGCCTTCAATACTTAACGACAAAGTATAAAAATAATCATCATGAATCGACTCCAAAGAAAAATAAGAGGACCAGATGTCAAACCATAATTCGTCCAATTCCCTGTGTACCGATGAAAATGTCTGGTCTCCGTATGTCAAGCGGGCATGCACGCGGGAATCTTCAGATCTGTAAACGGTGAGTTCAGGTGTAGCTCCAGGGCGGGACCGCATTCCGCTTACTGCTTTCAGCTGATCGATTTCTTCTTCCTGATCGGGCGTGAGACCTTTGGTTTTAAGTGCAAAAATAAGCGGTTTATGCGCTGTATAATAATATCCGCTTCGTTTCAGATTTTTTTTTAATTGCTCTGAATCTACAGCGATTCCCATTTTGAGTTGAATTGTGCCATTGGAAACAGTACGGTCTATCTCCCTGTAGGACATAACCAATTCATCCATATTCGGATAAAGAATTTTTTCTTGCAGTGCGGGAGCGGAACTGATTCCCAGAATTTTTTTTGTTTCCAGATTCAATGCGGTTTCAAAAGCGCGCGTAAGAAGTTTTTTCTCCATTTCTCCCGCAGTATGATTGCCTGTGCTTATTGCATTTACGACCACTATTTGTTCCGCCCAAGCAGTGACCGTAAATATCCCAAAAACAACAAAGGGCACGAACAACAAGCATATCTTTTTTAAAAATATTTTCATTTAGCAATATCCAGATTTGAGCATGATTTTAAATTAATATCGATTGTCAACATTGAAAAAACTGTAATGCCATAACCGAATCAAGCAAAAAAGGAGGTACTGCCGAACAGGACTTTGACGGCAGAAAAAACCTGCCTGAATCCAATTACGGACAGCACCTCCCTGACATAAGCGACAACAAATTAGTTTCCATCCGGAAATGGCCCTTTTCCAGTTTAACGGCGTCAATTTTCGTAATTATTCAATCACGTATTAAGATACGCTCGTTCAAAATTACTCAATTTCCTTGTTAAACAGAAAAACATCTCCTTTCCGAATTGAAAACGTAATATTTCTAAATCCGGAAATTTTTGATTTTCCGGATAAGAACGAATTATCCTAGAAGAGACTTAACATTTCCCGCAGTTTTTTTATGGACAACAAAGCGTCCACCCCGGAAATCCGGGCATTGGGATCAAACAGACCGTTACGTAAATCGGACTTCAGCAGGCCGCGGGTCGTGCACAGCATAACCGCGTTAAACGCATAATGAGAACTGGGCACATCAGGAAATCGGCTTTCATCGCCTATATATTCAGTAGCCAGGGATTTGTCACCGGTTGCTCTGATAATGATATCCTCATAAAGCATGGCAACTTCGGCTTTTGTCATCGGCTGGTCCGGACGGAAGGTATGATCCGGATAAGGCTGCAGGCCTTTTACTCCCAAATCAACAACCTGCAGGATATCCGTCTTCAACGGATCGTTATCTATATCGGTCACTCCGATTTTTTTATACAAATCCTCATGTTTCATCTGCAAGCCTTTTGGAGCCTCGTATTCAGCTTTTTCAGGCTCCTGCGTCCGGGAATAAAAACGTTGAACATTTAATTCCCGCACCAGAAGGGCCGCCATATCAGCCCTGTCGATTTCATCCACAAGGACTATTTCCTTGCCTACCGAACTTTGCGGTGCCGCACGACTTGCCTTTTGCACCAAAGCCCAGCGGCTGTCGGCTTTTTGGACAAATCCGTTATCCAGGGAAACAACTTCCGCATACATACCTTCCGCCGACCTGAATTCAAGAGCCTGCAAATATATTTCGCCCATGAAGAAGTACGGACCGCCAGCCTCTGAGTCGGTACGCTTAGCCTTTTTCAAAGTGTCCTTGGCTTTGCGGATCATCTTGGAATTGGAATATTCGCCGGATTTGCCAAGAGTCAGATACGCCCTGAGCTGATTGTTGTAGCACCAGATTTTTTCCTGGTCCGAATCAGCCTCACTTATTCCATCGGAGATTAAATCCAGTCCGTCATTTTCACCCTGCATTACCTGAACCAGGCCTTTTCCAGACAAAGCCGGGCCGTAATCCGGGTCAAGCTCCAAAGCCAGCTTGAATTCCTTGCCGGCTTTTGCAATTCGCCCCTCGTCGATCAGTTTCATGCCGGTCAGATAGTGATGCTCGGGATTATCCATTATACCGGCCGATTGCCGGGTCTTGGGAGCGCACGATACGAGCAGAGCACACATTGCGGCCAGAAAAATCAGATTTACAAATTTTGTAGGTTTCATTTTTTCCTCCAGAAAAAAATTCTATTTCAAGACTATCATTACCCTGCATTTTTCCAGAAAGTTTAAATTGTCAGACATCTGACGCACTTTATTTGCCTGCTCATTGGAAATAACCAGATTGGTATTTGTTTTTCCCTTGGTCTGCAATGCCTCAACCACATACGGACTGTCAGCGACACGCGGATTCTGCCGGGCTTTTTTAATTTCCTTGGCGTATCCGGCCATTCCCTGCTGTATAGCGTATTCACGGCTTACCATGGCCGAACCGTAAACTTCCATGCCGTTCTCATCCATGAGTTTTGGGCTCATGGCCGGACGGGCATCCAAATTTCGCGCATCCACTACCAAACCGGTATAAATGACATGCTTACTTTCCATTGCAACCGATCCTTCATCCTGCCCGCTATCTTCCAGCGTGGTGTCATCAGTCTTTTGCGGTTCCGGCTCGGTCAAAATCGGCTGGGGCTGATAAGAATCAGGTTTCGGGGCCTGTTGGTTGAATTTTATCTCCTTGGGAATCAAAACTTTTGCAAAACCTCCGCGAAGGCTTATGCCGACTTCAACTTCGACTGATCCATCAGACATATATTTTGTATTCAGTATCTGCGAATTCTGAAGAAATCCCTGTACTTGGCTGACTATCAAATCTTCCTTGACCATATAGTTTTCAACAGTGGTCGCGGAATCTATCTGGACTCCCTTGACTACTTCCAGAAGATTTCTCCTGGCTACAACAGTTGCCGCCCGCAAGGCCATGGCTCTTGCCTGGGCCATATTGGCGGCATTTTCCGGAGGAGCTCCGATACCAGTAGCTTTGACCAGTCCGGTTTGCCAATTAACTTGTCCCTTTTCAAAATTTTGTATATATCCGTTGTTTCCATACTGTTGAGCAAAAGCGCTTGAAGTTAAAATCAATAAGCTCAAAACCGCCAGGAAAATAGTGACGTTCTTTTTCATGGTCCTCCTCCAGGATACTTAAAATTGAAAAAAATTATCTAGTTTTCGGCCTGAAACTTATAAATTTCCGGCCAAGCTACATCCAATACCATATAATATTAATAAATTCTTGAATAAGAATTATCTATTGGGTTATCTAATTTTCTGCAAGTAATGTTTTGCGGCCTTATTTCCGGGTTCATATTCCAGGGTTTTATTCCATAAGCCTTTTGCTTTTTCAAAATTTCCTTGTTTAAAATTTGTGTAAGCGGCATCATTATATATTTTGGCCAGATTATGCCGGACTTCGGGATCCTTGGGGCGAAAGGCGAGAATTTTTTTCCAGGTATTGATCGCCCGCTCCTTATCGCCCTGATTATAATAGAGCCATCCCAGGGAATTCATGGCCTCGGCATATTCAGGGTTTAATTCAAGGGCCCGTTCAAATTCAAGCTGGGCGTTGGCAATCATGTTCAATCCGCTGAAGGCCTTGGCCAGCCGATAATGAGTTTCCGGATCGTCCGAACCGACCTTCTGGGCCTTGCGCAAATATTCGATACTCTTTTTCATATTATGTTCAACAGAATATATAACCCCCAGAAAATAATAAGCATTGGCGTTATTAGGATCCATGCGCAAGGTTTTCTGAAATTGCTTGAATGCGGCGTCCAGATTGTCCTGGTGCAGATCAAGCACTCCAAGCCAGATTCGGGCAAAAATATTTTCCGGAGACAATCCGACCACTTTTTTAAACAACCTATAAGCCTGATCAAAATTTTCATTTTTTGCATAGATCAAAGCAAGTTGGTTCAAGGCATATTCATTATCCGGTTCCAGACTAAGAACCTGTTCAAACATTTGCCTGGCTTCGTCCAGGTTTCCGTTATACTGATAGTCCGCCCCTTTAAAAATCAAATCATCCACCTTGCCAGCGTGGCAGTCCAAGCCCCAGCCGGCAACAACAACAAAAAGAACCAACATCAGAATATTATGAAAATATTTCATTTAAATACCGCCTTTGGCCATTGTCATGACTCCGGTAGCGATAACATTTGCCAGATGTTCCTTAAAGGAATCCTTTTGCAAAAGGCGCTCTTCCTTTGGATTGGAAATAAATCCGGTTTCCAGTAGTAAAGACGGCATTCGTGCTCTTCTTAATACATAAAAATTGGCTGAATTGACTCCCCTGCTGCGCAGATCGATATTTTGGGCCAGCATTTGCTGGACTTTTTTGGCCGCTTCTCCCCCGGTATGCCAATACCTCTTGCGTTCAAACAAAAAAAGTATTTCTTCTATGTTAACATAACCTTTATCGACCATCTTTCCCCGATCATATTTAAGAACGGAATTTTCGAAACTGGCTACACGCGCGGCTTCTTTGCTTGAAGCTTTTTCCGAGCAAAAAAAGGTTTCCATTCCATGTGCCTGCGAATTATTATTCGCGTTGATATGAAACGAAATAAACAGATCGGCATTATACTGATTGGCTGTTGTGGTCCGGGCACTCAACGGCATATAATAATCATCCGTGCGGGACAAAAACAGTTTTAAGCCGGGAGAATTCTTATCCAATATCCTTGCAGTCCTCTTGACCAGATCCAGGGTAATGTCCTTTTCCTTGACATTGCTTGGTCCGACAGCCCCGGGATCAAAGCCTCCGTGCCCCGCGTCCAGAACTATTCTGCGTACTTGATAATTCAGATTGTTTTTTGACTCTATACGTGAAAAAATCCGTTCCTCTTCTTCTTGAGCTTTTTTTTCCAGAGTGCTTAATGGTTTTTCTTCTTTTTTCTGAGGAGGAATGGGTTTCTGAGTGATCATATCCACCATCATCCGCGAATAGGTATCCTGAGGATTAATTTTGAGCACCTCTTGGAAACTATTCACCGCGTTGCGCATGTCATTTTGCTGATAATAAGCCCTTCCGAGAAGTCCCCAGGCCCACTCGCTCCGGGATTGCATGGAAGTCGCTTTTTTCAGGACTTTTATCGCTTCCGCGATTTTACCGCCAGCCAGCAGGTCCTGTCCCTGCAGGGCCAAATCAAAGGCGGTCTTATCGGCCCAAAGCAAGGCGGGTGAAAAACAGCCGGCTCCAATGCCCATGGCCATAGCCTTTAAAAGCATCCTTCTGTATTTATCCATGACTTTGATCCACTCCTACCATAGTCTGCGTAATTTGGTCCCCGGATAATAATGCGCCAGGATTGCCCGGCAATCATACCCCTGGGCCGCCATGCCCTGAGCACCCCATTGACTCATTCCCACGCCGTGGCCGTATCCACGTCCGGAAAAAATATAATTGTTACCCTTTTTAGTTATTTCGCACAAAGTAGATTTTACCTGTCCCGCTCCAAGCCATATCCTCAGGCTGTTTGAATTGATCTTCAACGGCCCCTGATCAGTAATAATTTCCACCCGCGTGATCCTTCCTGATGGAGAATATTCAACAGGTGCAACATCTTTTATCGAATTCAGGCTGAAACCATTTTCGCGCAAGGAATGCCGTAATTCAGAAACGCTGATCTCAAGATTCCAGGGCAGAGGTTTGTACTCTTCAGAAATATTGTCATTTTTTACTTTATAATAAGGAAGAGAAGTAGTCCAGACCAATCCGGAATCTTCAAGCTTTCCACCACTATGGGCATGAAAATAGGATAAGACAGGCTTGTCTTCAAAGGTCAACACCCTGCCCCTTGTTTTCCGTACAGCCCGGTCCGATTTCTCGCTGCCTGCTTTGGATCCTCCATAGACTTGCGAGGCAGTCGTGGAAGCGACATCATAAGCTTTATCGT
>JBNJHA010000068.1:0-11932 GCA_051748085.1 Thermodesulfobacteriota bacterium | reverse complement strand
ATTTATCCACGGAGAGCCGCACTACGTATGGGAAAGCAAAACCGCAGCCCCTTTTGCCTTTACTCCGGAAAACATGCGCGAGCAGTACGCCAGGCTGGATGCCGAGGCGAAGCTTGAGTCCGGGGCATAACGTTTTTTAAATAGTGCTTAGTGCGTCTGTTCAGATTTCGGCTTGCGCATGCAACTCCGGTGTGAGCGCCTGATCAAAATTGGTCTGGCCTTGAAGCGATTTTTCGTGGGTCTGGTTGTCGATCTGGTGAATTAGTACGTTCTTCGACCAGCCGAATTTGCGGGTCATGCGGATAAAAAATTCGCGCTCCATTTCGCCTGCCGTGTCTTCCGACGGTTCCAGTTCCTTAATCATTCCTTCCAGGTCTTCGTTGCCTTTTGTTTTCTGCATTGCAAAGAGAGGGCCTCCGGCTATCTCCTGGTTCCGCCGGAATGGCGGATTTCCTTGATCGCCCGCAGGGATACGCGGGGCAGGGAACCGTCTATTTTTTTCGGGGTAGTTACCTGATCGGAATAAAGATAGGCCGAAGTCGAGGAGTATGGCTCAAGCGAGGGAGGGAGAACGAGGATACGCAGGGCGGCTTTGACCGTGGAGGCCTGCAGTTCACGATCCATGGCGTTTATTAAGTCATTCAGTTTTGATTTGTCCTGAAGGGGTTTCCACCAATTCATACCCTGCTTCAGATCCCAGATTATCCGGCTGTCCCTGGGGATAAAGACAATGGCCGCGGGAGTGGCGTTTTGGCCCGAATAATAGATATTATAGGAATCCGCGTTTTTTTGCAGGTCCTTTATGCTGATTTTCTGTCCAATCGAGGAGGGCGGGACCGCCTTACCCCTGTCCTGGCCGGAGGCGATGCGGCGCAGAATAATAAACAGTGCCGGCAGTCCGATTACGATGATGATTATTTGCCATACTTCCATTATATTAACCGTATATTTAAGTTTATCGGGTAAAGTCGTTATTTTTTTGCGTGGGCTGAATAGTCACTAAATTTTTTAGTAAACAAAATATATCCGGTCAAGACGATGTTTTCATTTTTGTTTAAAAAATTTGCTTTAATTCCCGGAAACATTTATCAGGAAATTAAACTGGATAGCTATTCAGGAAGTTAAGATGGAGTTAAGCGCGTACCAAAGGTATTTGTGCGAAACGAGCAAATGGGATTTTTCCGGACTTAAGGCTCTTTTCATGAACTGCACATTAAAAAAGACACCGGAAATATCGCATACCGACGGACTTGTGGATATTTCCGCCTTGATAATGATTGAAGTGGGCGTGTCCGTGGAAAGATTGCGACCTGTGGATCACGAGGTGGCCAGTGGAGTATACCCGGATATGAACTCAAAAGGGTGGGATAAGGATGAATGGCCGGGAATACATAAAAAGGTCATGGATGCGGATATTCTCATTGTGACTACCCCGATATGGTTGGGTGAAAAATCATCAGTATGTACGCAAGTGATCGAACGCTTGTATTCGAGCTCGGGCGATTTGAATGACAGCGGGCAATATGCCTATTATAATCGGGTTGCGGGTGCCTTGTTACCGGGAATGAGGATGGGGCCAAGCATTGTGCCATGAACATTCTGTATTCCCTGCAGCATCTGGGATATATGATTCCTCCGCAGGCAGACGCGGCCTGGGTCGGGGAGGCCGGACCCGGACCATCCTGTCTTGATCCTGGATCCGGGGGGGCGGAAAATGATTTTACGAACAGAAATACGACCTTCATGACCTGGAATCTTTTGCATGTGGCCAGGATGCTCAAGGACGCCTCCGGTATACCCGCGCATGGCAATCAAAGATCGGAGTGGGAAGCTGGCTGCAATCGGGATGATCCCAATCCGGGATACAGATAAGTCGGAAAGGCAAATTTTTGTTTGAAGATTTGTTTTTGTATTCCGGATCGCGGTTCGGTTTTTCCCCTTTGGAATAAATGAGAAATCAGGACGGATTTTCACAGATTTAGGCAAAAAAATCCGGTGAACTGTTAGTTTGGTCAATGGTTACAATATGTAAAATATTCAGATTATTTTCTGAAGAAGCACGGGAGAGGAGAGATATGTTCAGATATTTTGCAGTCCTGATTGTGACGGTTGTTATCGCTGTCGGCCTTGTCGGGCAGGTCTACGCGGAACAGGGAAAGAGCATAACCGTTGGTTCCAAAATCGATACCGAGGGAGCTCTTTTGGGACAGATGATCATCTTGATGCTTGAAGAAAATGACTTTTCCATAGAGGACAAAACCGAATTCGGACCCACTCCTATTGTACGCAAGGCCATTATTTCCGGAGAAATTGATATATATCCAGAATATACCGGCAATGGCGCGTTTTTTTTCAGCGGACAGGATGCCGGTTTATGGAAAGATCACGATCGGGGTTATGCAAAAGTCAAAGAGCTTGATTTCAGGGAGAATAAGCTGGTTTGGCTGACTCCCGCTCCTGCGGATAATACTTGGGCTTTGGCGGTCCGGGCGGATTTTGCGGACAAAAACGGTTTGAAAACACTTGCTGATTTCGCGAAACATGTAAACGAAGGGGGGGAGATTAAGCTGGCGGCCTGTGAGGAATTTGTAACTCGGGAGGATGCTTTGCCTGCTTTTGAAAAGGCGTACGGTTTCAGTATAGATGACAGCGAGATGATTGTCTTCTCCGGCTGCAACACCGCCCAGACGGAAAAGGCCGCCGCTCGCGGAACAAGCGGAGTGAATACGGCCATGGCCTTTGGCACGGATGGCGCCCTTTCCGCTCTCGGACTTGAATTGCTTGAGGACATAAAGGGAGTGCAGCCGGTATATGCTCCTACCCCGGTGGTCCGAAAGGATGTTTTTGATAAATATCCGCAACTGGAAAAAATACTGGCTCCGGTATTTAAAGCGCTTTCCCAGCAGACGCTGCAGAAACTCAATGCACAAATAGCGGTCGGCGGAGAAAATCCCGGGAAAGTGGCCCGGGGATTTTTGACGGAAAATGATTTCTTATAGCTGGGTAAGCTGAGTGCGTAAAAGAGAATACTCAAGAGTAGGTCTGTTGGGGACTGCAATCGGCCTTGCGGGATTTGTCCTGGGTGATTTCGTGATCAACAGACCGAATCGTCTGGCTTCCGGCGAAGGATTATCCGTTTTTGAAATCCTGGATATCCAGCAATGGTCGTTCTTTGCGGCAGGTTTTTTCTGTCTTGGATTTATTTCCTTGTTTCCCGCGCGCAGATCGGCACTGGTCGGAATTTTTCTGCCTCCGCTTATGATTTTGGCTCTTTTATGGGCTCAGGGCATGGCAGCCTCGTCTCTGGTGGAATCCGGCGGGCCTTTTGCCCGCGTTTCCATAGGTTCCAGTCTGTGGATTGCTCTACTGGGCCTGTTTGTCATTTTTACCGACATGCTGCAGCGATTGGGGAAAAGCACCTGGTACCGTTTACTTTCGGCCGGCATCCTGGTTTGCGGGCTTGCCGCCCTAATTTTCAGCAGTAAACTTGATCACTTATCCCTGGTTATTGAATTTTCCAACCGCAGCAGTCGTTTCCTTGCCGAGATGAAAGCGCATCTTTTTATAACCGGAATATCCGTGGGCTTTGCAGCCCTGTTGGGCCTGCCTCTGGGAATTCTGCTTTTCAAACAGGAAAAATTGCGAACCGGCATATTTTCCGTCCTGAATATAGTGCAGACCTTGCCCAGCTTGGCTTTGTTCGGTCTTTTGATAGCTCCCCTGGCTTTTCTTGCCGCCAAATTTCCGATGCTCCGGGAATTGCAAATCGGTGGAATTGGCTGGGCTCCGGCAGTAATCGCCCTTACCTTGTATTCCCTTTTGCCCGTTGTCCGGAATACTTTCTCCGGATTTGACACTTTGGATGAGGCAGTCCTTGAATCCGGTCGGGGAATGGGTATGGGGCGGATATCGATGTTTTTCCGGGTGGAGCTGCCCATTGCCGCACCGATCATTTTAAACGGCCTGCGGATCGCAAGTGTTCAGAATATCGGCAATACCGCGGTTGCCGCGCTTATAGGTGCCGGGGGATTCGGGGTTTTCATTTTCCAGGGCCTCGGTCAAGCCGCGGCCGATCTGGTTTTACTTGGAGCAGTCCCTACCATTCTCTTGGCCGTGGTGGTCGACCAGTTTTTACAACTTGTTATCAAGTTAGTCAGTTTTGAAAAGCAATCATGATTATCCTTGAAAATATTGACAAGAAATTCGGCGACTTTTTCGCTGTACACAATTTAAGCCTGAAAGTGGATAAAGGTGACTTTTGTTGTCTTATCGGACCGTCCGGATGCGGGAAAAGCACTACTCTGAAGATGATAAACCGTATGATTGAACCCTCAAACGGAAGAATCACGGTCGATGGCGTGGATATCCGCAGTTTACGGGCCGAAAAACTGCGGAGAGGCATGGGTTATGTTATTCAAAATATTGGACTTTTTCCCCATATGACCGTTCTGGATAATATCAAAGTGGTGCCTAGACTGCTTAACTGGGAGAATAAAAAAGCGGACAGGAGGGGCAGGGATTTATTGAATCTTTTGGGGCTGCATCCGGATGAATATGCCGGGAAAAGACCTTCGAATCTTTCCGGGGGTGAGGCTCAGCGGGTGGGAGTTGCGCGGGCTCTGGCCGCTGATCCGGAAATTCTGCTCATGGATGAGCCCTTCGGTGCCCTGGATCCTATAAGCCGGGAAAATCTCCAGAATCAGTTTCTGGAGATTCAAAGCGAGCTGAAAAAAACCGTTGTTTTTGTTACTCATGATATTGACGAGGCAGTCCGGCTGGGATCCAAAGTGGCCATTCTCCGCGAAGGCCGATTGGTGCAGTACGCTTCTCCGGACAGTATTTTGTCCTCACCGGCTGACTCATTTGTCAAAAAGTTTGTCGGAGTGGACAGGGCCCTGAAAAGATTGTCCAGGCTGACCGTGGCTGATTTTGTCCATCCGGCTCCGCGGGTGGAACGCCGGGCTTCATCCGAAGATCTGGAAAGAGAATTTAAAAAAATGGAAAGCAGGGACTGCGCCCGTTACCTGTGGGTTGCTGAATCCGACGGGGGGCTTGTGGGCTGGATCGACGGCCATAATAAGAATAAGGAAAAGGTCGGCATGGATCGTGATCTTGTCTTGATTGATCCCGCTGAAATTTCGGTTTTCTCCAATTCCAGTCTGAAACAGGCTTTGTCCATGTTTGTCCAGCAGGGGATTGTCTGTCTGCCGGTAGTGGATAAGGAATACAGACTGCGGGGGGAAATTCGTCTTGCCGATGTCCTGCATTCTTAACCAATTCGGGGTAACGCATGCATAGCATATACAGACAAAATGCAATGCTGTTTTTTCCGGCTCTGGCCCTTATTCTTTTAGCTTCCTGGGGCGGAGTGTGGGAGCGAATGCTGTCCCCGGTTTTCCCCGGGCTTGATGGTTATCTGTATTCCCGGGTCGGACTTTGGCGCCTTATTTGGCAACATCTGATTCTGGTTTCCATTTCCAGCTTTTTTTCAGTTTGCGCGGGAATGGGCATGGGGATTTTTGTGACCCGGAGTTGCGGCCGGGATTTTCTGCCCGCGGTCAATAGCCTGGTTTCCATAGGCCAGACTTTTCCTCCGGTCGCGGTCCTGGCCCTGGCTGTACCAGTTGTGGGATTCGGGGCCAAGCCGACGATTATCGCCCTTTTTCTTTATGGACTTTTGCCGGTGGTCCGCAATACCATCACCGGTCTTCAATCCGTGGCCTTCGATGTTCGAGAATCGGCCACAGGGATGGGCATGACCGAGTGGCAAAGGCTGCGTCGGGTGGAATTGCCTCTGGCCCTGCCGATTATAATGGCCGGGATCAAGATTTCGGTGGTCATCAATATTGGTACGGCAACCATTGGCGCAACCATAGGCGCGGGCGGACTCGGGTCACCAATAATTACCGGTCTGGCTTCCGATAATCCGGCCTTTATTCTGCAGGGATCCGTGCTTGCGGCACTTTTCGCGATAATTGCCGATTCCGGCCTGGAACTGATTGAAAAGAAATTAAACGCAACTTTTGTTGCCGGGCAGTAATGCCGATACCGAGGCTGAAAAAACGCTCTTAAATCCGACGAAGTACAATAGGATCTATTATATGGATAATGCTGATCGTTCTCCGGAGTTTATTTCCTATCTTAAAAAAAAATTTCACTTTTCGCTCGATGAATTGAGGCAAGTCATCAAACATTTCCATACGGAAATGGAAAACGGATTAAAGGATGGCAGCGGCTCTTTGCGCATGCTCCCTTCTTTTGCGGGTATGCCTTCCGGAAAGGAAAAAGGTTCTTTTCTGGCCCTGGATTTGGGCGGGACCAATTTTCGTATTCTTGATTTGGATCTGGACGGGCAGGGCAATTTCCGGATCTGTGATCATGTCCGCCTGGTTATTCCCGAGGACTGCGCTCATGGAAGGGGCAGCGATCTTTTCGACTTTATCGCCCGGGCCCTGAAATCATTTTTGGAGAAAAACCGAATATCTCCGGGAAGGGATTTGGGGTTTGTTTTTTCCTTCCCGGTGCATCAAACAGAGATAAACAAGGGAATCCTCGTGGACTGGACAAAGGACTTCAGTGCTTCCGGTGTCGTGGGCAGCGATGTGGTTTTTCTCTTAAAGGAGGCCCTGAAAAGAAACAACGTCCCGGAGGTAAACGTAGTTGCATTGGTCAACGATACCGTGAGTACGCTGCTTGGCGAGGCTTATGCTTCACCGGATGTGGATGTCGGAGTGATTCTAGGTACAGGAACCAATGCCTGTTATGCGGAAAAAATTGACAATATTGAAAAAGTTCCTGGTGCCCGGGCTTACGGGCCGGATATGATAATAAACATGGAATGGGGCAATTTTAATCTCCTGAAACAGAATTGTTATGACCGTAAACTGGATCAGAGCACTGCTTATCCCGGAACACAGGCCCTGGAAAAAATGGTCTCCGGAATGTATTTGGGACGGCTGGTAAAGACTATTCTAGATGAGTGCGTGCAAAAAAAGATCCTGTTCTCTGGTAAAGACAGGATTGCCTTCACGCATGCCGCCTTTGGATCCGAGGATATTTCATTGGTTGAAAGCGATTCCGACAGCGGGCTTCTGTTTGTCAGGGATTTTTTGAAAAAAAACGGGGTAATGCACTCCAAGCCGGAGGATAGATATTTTTTACAGGCAGTCTGTCGAATAGTGTCCCGACGGGCGGCACGCATCAGCGCGGCCGGGATTGGGGCAGTACTGACCCGGCTGGATCCTGAACTCGAGTTCGAGCATATTGTGGCCGTGGACGGTTCTCTTTTTCAAAAACATCCGGATTTCGGTCAAAAGCTGCGCAGCGCTTTAGAAGAACTTTTCGTGGAAAAGACGCATAAAATCCGTATCAGGGCTTCCAGTGACGGTTCTGGAAAAGGCGGAGCGGTAGCCTGCGCGGTAACAAGAGCGAGAAATCGAAAATAGGCCCTATCCATAGTCCAATCATAAGTTCCCTGCGCCCGCTTTGCATAGTTGCCTTTCATGTATCTGTTGGCCAAATTTTGGATCTTCGATAAAAAGCATGAATTTTTGTATTTTATGCTCCCAATCCTTTCGGCCTGCGATTTTCTTATGCGCTACGAAGAGGAAAGTCGGGGGCTTGCAGCAGATATATGCAAAAAGTCCGGTAAACATTTTTTCCATCCGGTAAACAGTATCCCCTGCATTAAACGTTTGTGTTTACATTTTCCCTTTTTTCTTTGGACTTCATATTCTTAAATCCTCCGCCCAGGGCCTGCTGTGCTACACCAACCACAGTGAACGCGTTCGGATCGGCCTGATTCACGATGTATTTCAGATCTTTTACCTGGGAACGGCTTATTGTGCAGTAGAGCATGGTATGCGGGCTGTCTGTGTATCCACCGATTATTGACCAGTAGGAAATCCCCCGGTTAAGTCCCGCCATAAGCGCGTTTCGTAGTTCCCGGGGACGGTCGGTGATGATCATGGCCGTGCGTACGTGACTGGCTCCCTCCAGGACAAAGTCACTGGTAAAACCGCAGAAAAAAAGAGTTATAAGGGACAGTAAGGCCTTTTCCCAGCCGAAAACAAGGCCGGCAATGAATATTACCGCTCCATCGGTGTATAGATAGGCCTGGCTGAGTGGACATCCGATTTTGAGGTGCAGAATTCTGCCGGTAATACTTGTCCCTCCGATGGTTCCGCCGGCCCTAAAGATTATTCCCACGCCCAGACCGTAAACAATACCGGCATAAATGGCACTTAAAAGTATGTCATCGGTTATAGGATAGACTTGAAGGACTTCGGGTAGAATCTGGTCAAAAAAGTCAACCGAAGCGGAAAAACATATAATGGCGAATATCGTTGAATACAGGAATCTCCATTTTCCAAGATAATAATAACCCAGAAAGAGGAGGGGAATGTTCATGACCAGAAAAAGCATTCCAACCGGAAGGCCTGTGAAATGATTGATAATAATGCCCAGGCCGCTGAGTCCGCCGGCGGCTAGATCGAACGGCACCTGGAAAACGCTGTAGCCTAAACCGGATATTATCGCTCCCAGTCCGATTATTAGCTGATAGAAAATTTTCCTGCTTAGATCCTGAAATTTGTAGGAAGAGGAAACAAAAGGAAGTATCTTTCTCTTTCTCATTTATGACTTCTTTCAGTTATAAGTTTACGGAAGCGGTTTATTGCTCCCATTATTTCCTGTTTACGTACTTCGGCCAGATTCCCCGGGTGTCTGCCGGTATTGCCGGCCAATATCTCCAGTCCGTTTTGTTTTATGTCTTCAACAATTTGCTCCACTGCATCTCCAAGAAGGTTGTTGTTTTTTTGCAGGTAACCGGGCAATATCTTTAACACCGCGGCTATGCTCCTGGTCTGGCTTTCGTGTACAAGCTGCTCCAGGAAATTCAGCTCCAGGGGCTGCTTTTTAAAGCGGATGACCTGTCTGCCCTTGGCCCCGACCTTGTCCTTGGGTCCCAAATGGAAGCTTTCCGGCCTTATGCGCCGCGGGGAGGCCGGTTTGAGCCGGTTTTGGGTCTCCGCTTTTCTTTCCCGGGGATATTTTTTAACGATCTCCCGGGCGGTCGCGGTTACCAGGCTCGGAGTGTAATTCTTAAGCATGATCACCGTGTCCGCTTCTCCCAGATAATCCCCGGAGCCGCCCATGACCACTATGGTGGAAACATTCAGGCCGGTGTGCAGTTCCCTTATCCTGTCTATAAATGGGGTAATGGGCTCGTTTTCCTTGGCAACCAGGGCCTGCATCCGGCTGTCCCGGATCATGAAATTGGTGGCGCTGGTATCTTCATCCACCAGCAGAAGACAGCTTCCGGCTTCCAGTGATTCGACAATATTCGCTGCCTGGGAGGTGCTGCCGCTGGCATTGGAACAGGTAAAAAAATCAGTTGATTGTCCACCCGGAAGACAGTTTATAAACGGGCTTATATTTACTCCGGTGACCGCCCGTCCGTCCTCCGCCCTGATTTTAAGCGCACTGGGATCGGTGACCACCCATTCCCGTCCGTCTCCGGGAATATGATTGTATACTCCGCGCTCAAGGGCTTTTAACAAAGTTGATTTGCCGTGGTAACCGCCTCCGACAATGACTGTGACCCCGGCCGAAATTCCCATCCCTTTGATTTTACCCCTGTTTGGTAAATCAAATACCCATTCGGCCTCCAAAGGACTGCGGAATCTTACGGCGTCCCTTCCGTCAAGCGGGCGGTCGCTTATGCCGCTTTCCCGGGCCAATAAAGAGTTGTTACCGACAAAGGCCACCAAGCCATTTTTCTCAAGCAGCCCTCTTAAACAATCCTGGTCTTCTATTACCTGCACGTGATTTTTTATTTTTTGCGGATCATGCCTGTTGTAAATCAGAGCCCTGTTTATAATAAAAGGTAAATCACGGCATAAAAGCAGATCGGCTTGATAGCCTAGAATTCGCCGTCCTTTGGCCGGAAGTCCGACGGCAAGCCGAGCCTCGATCATGGATTCAGCAATATGCATGGATGTCCGTTCCAGGACTTCCTGGCCGCATCTATCCATTTCTATTCTGTTTTTCTTATTGTCCCGGGAATCGATTTCGCGGATAAAGGAGCGGGTCAGATAGTCCTCCAAAGCGGTTTTGCGTATTTTGCCGGAAAAGAGTTCGGGCGGGAATCCGGCTCGCTTCCGGTCTACGCGGAGGCGAATTCGACTCGGCGGGGCGTATGGATCGCTTTGAATATGGTCTATAAACAGCTCGCAGCTTCCAAGATTATATCTTCCACGGATATCCTTGTAGGCTCCATATCCTTTTCCGTCGATTCGATGCAATATTTTCTGCAAATCGCTTATCTCTGCCATGTCCTTTCCTCAAAACAATCGGTGGCGTATACCCGCCATATTTTATGCTTCTTTGCGTTACATCCGCATTCACTATATAACGGGAGGTAATGTCAATGGATAACAAAGGCAAAATTTGTTAAAAACCATAAAAAACAGGGAGAGTTGGTAATGGAAAGCAGAATTCAGGATGTTCTGGCAATGTCTTTTGAACCCGTGGTGATCACTTTTTCCGAGCAAAAGCCGGAAAAGGCCCTGCAGTTTAAAGAGGGGCGCTTCGGCTGCGTTATGTTTGCCTTTGCCAATGCGGCCAAGGGCAGGACCGCGGCTTTTGACCGCAACACCTACGGTTGCTGGGGCGGGGGAGTAGGACTTGGATTCGGGAACACGTACAAACAATTCCCGGGCGGGGAAGAAGGATTCAAACATTTTCTGTCCTCAGGGAATAAGGACTGGGAAGCAGGTAAGAATATTGCCGAGAACATGCGCGAGTCCGGCGCGGACGAACATTTCCTGGATGATTTTCTGGAAGGAGAGCGATATTGCCGGGGGACGGAAGAAGTGGGCGGATTTATTGACGCGCTGCCCATTCAGGAAGTCCCGGCTACATATGTCTTGTTCAAGCCGCTTTCCGGAGTGGGGGAAGATGAAGAGCCCAGGGTGGTTACCTTCACGGTAAACGCTGAACAATTGTCCGCATTAGTGGTCCTGGCCAATTACGCCCGTCCGGGAATAGATAATGTGCGCATTCCCTTTGCCGCCGGCTGCCAGACCATTGGACTTTTGCCGTTTGAGGAGGGTAAACAGGATAATCCCAGGGCCATAGTTGGCATGACCGATATTTCCGCACGGGCCAATGTAAAAAAATTACTCGGACGCGATGTGTTGACTTTTTCCATGCCCTGGTCCTTATATAAAGAAATGGAAGAAAATGCGGAGGGAAGCTTTTTTGACCGTCCCGTATGGCAGGGTCTGGTGTCCTGAAGCATATTTTTTGAGACTGAACCGCCCGCTTCGCTAAAGGCGCTGGGGTCGCCAAGGGAAGATATTTCTGCCCGCGGGGTGAACCGCGGACAGAAAGTTTGCCCGATCTCTGCCGGGATCGGTGTCGCCGATCCATGGAAGTATAACTGCTGACCTATATGG
This sequence comes from Thermodesulfobacteriota bacterium, assembly GCA_051748085.1. Classification (GTDB taxonomy): domain Bacteria; phylum Desulfobacterota; class Desulfovibrionia; order Desulfovibrionales; family Desulfonatronovibrionaceae; genus CAYNNQ01. Next base: position 473 of record JBNJHA010000068.1, on the reverse strand, counting down.
AAATGTAAAAAGTAAGTGCGGGGGGCAGTCTTTTCTAAAGCAGCTTTATCAGCTCTTAAAAAATGTTTTTTGGGGAAATTTGTGTCTTGAGCCCGGCGCTCATGATTTCTAAGTGCCGGGGGCTGTGTACGCTTTAACCGGAATGCAAAATCTTTATAGCGAGGGGGGATATGTCCGAGAAAAAATTAGTCTACATGACAGCTGAAAATCAGGAGGAGGCACAAAGCATTGCCTCAATTCTTATCAAGGAAAAATTGGCCGCTTGCGTGAATATTTTTGCGGACATGAGTTCGGTTTTTATGTGGAAAGGCGAGGTGCAAAAGGAAAAGGAAACCGCGTTCGTGGCCAAGACCACCGTGGACCGCATTCCCGATTTGATCCGCCGGATAAAGGAAGTGCACAGTTATGAATGCCCGTGCATAGTCACCCTGCCCATTAACGGCGGCAATCCGGAGTTTTTGGACTGGATTCAG
>JBNJHA010000067.1:0-12215 GCA_051748085.1 Thermodesulfobacteriota bacterium | reverse complement strand
GGAATCACTGGAAGTATCTTCATGAGTTGATTTAAACCGGAAAAAAGCCCGGAACCCGCTGCCTAAATCGCAAACACCTTCCGTGCAAGGCCCGGTATCCTGGCCATACCAAATACAGCCGGAAGCCAGATCCTCGCTTCCACCAATTGTTATCGTTTTGCTGTTCTCATCCACATTGATTACACCGTTTTGAGATTCAATAATATGGTTAAATTCAGCAATGTTTTTGGCGAAGCTTATATCGGTTCCACCATCCCCACTATCCCCATTATCGGCAGAAGAACATAACTTTGATTGAAGATGACCAAGGGTAACATACTCATAAAGGTCATCAAATTCCCTGTTATTTACATCTGAACCAACAGGATAAACCTTAACCATGCTCCCGTTATCATTAATTTGTTGCACAAAATTAGGCCCTTTACTGCTGACAACAAATGCTACCTTCTTATCGCCGTCCGGAAGTCTTAAATCCATTGTGCTGTTATCTTTCGCGTCACAAATATTCATTGTAGTCAAATCGGAGGCTACTCTATAAAAAAAATAATCGTCACCCCATAAGTCTCTAGAATGACCTAAATTTTCAAACTCAGCCAGATCCGGAAGACGCTTATTATGTTGATAAGCGTAGCCTATCACTTCATCTCTAATTGCACGCAACTTTTCCTTGCCCTGTTTAAGTTTAGCAGTTTCAGTCTGGGTAACCAGCAGGGGCACAATAGTCCCGACAATCAGGCCGATAACCACCAGAACAATGGCCATTTCGATCAGGGTAAAACCCTTTTTTTCAATATTCATAAGCACTCCGAATACTTTTTTTCCGCTTTCGGCTTGCAAGCCGTGTTATTCAAGCCCCAGCAAAAAATTGTTCCGGCGTTACGATTCAGCCATGTGCATTTTGAGATTCTTCGCTCGCAAAGTGCTCCCTCAGAATGACAGAAAGGCGTAAACGCCAAAGACCCTGCCGAGCTGGACCATAAGAGCAGACTCCATCTACTTTGCCATGCTTTACGTATCAATGCCGCAATTATAGTCACAATCGTAATTGCTGCCGCAATCAAAAAGACTCGCTTGAACTTCAAATTTTGTCTTCCTCACCAAAACTGCGGCTATCCCTCGAATTTCATTCTGAACGAACCTAGCGAATGAAGAATTCCGGCGAATCAGGCCCGCCACCGAGACAAATACCAAGTCCCAAGCATTTATCCATTTCCTCCCACATCTAAAGCATCAAGGCAACAAATTGCTTAATTCATTCCCGGTCACTATAAGAACCTGATCGTCATAGTCCTTGGCGTCAAATTCAAAATTTGGCGTTCCGTCTTCTAAACTTCCGACAAGAGAATCTTCATTTGTAAACAAATCTTTAGTTGAATTATGATTAAATTTACCATTGGCGCCCTTGCTCAGAACAATAAACGCGATTCCTTCGACTACTTTACCATCTTTATCCGTGGCATTGGATTCCCCAGCCGGAAAATGGGTGGCATTAAATGGCGTACCGTTTAAAGAATTACTGCCATCAATCCCCCCCAAAAACCTGATCCTGCGTCCCCAGGCATCCTTGTATTCCGGCTGGCACAGGCAATAATCCACGGCTTTGGTCGTCGCATTATTCTCGCATTGGTAATTATCGTCTTTATCTTCCTGCAAATTCAAAGTAAAATCTGGATACTTGTCACTCAAAATCATTCTTTCCATCAGGCAGGACTTGACCGCCTTCAATTTGGCCCGGGTATGCGAAACCTCAAACCCGCTTTTGATCGACATCCAGGCCATGGCACCCACCGCCATGACCGTGCCAATGACCACCAGGACAACGGCCGATTCTATCAGGGTGAAACCTTTGCAACCTGAAGAATCATGCTTTAATACGGGCTTGCCATTAATCTGCATTTTAATTACAACCAATACAAGAGATTACAAAAAATACTGGAGAGAATTTTGTCCGAAGACATTTTCAGCCTGCTCGGCCTGAAAGCCAATCCGTTTTCCATCGCCACCAGTGAAACAGGCTATTATCAGACCGAATCAACAAAAGCCATTCTGGAAGAGCTGGTTCACGGGATTCAGACCAAAAAAGGCATCATGCTCCTGGTCGGCGAAGTCGGAGTAGGCAAGACCTCTCTTTGCCTGCAGCTCTTGAGGCAATTGCATTCCCGCGAAGTGTATTCGGCATGGATTTTCAATGTAATTTCCCAAAAAGAAGAACTCCTGGAAGCCATCACCACAGATTTCGGACTTGAACCGCCCGCACGTTCCAGCATAGTTGGCTATCAGCATATCCTAAACCAGTTCTTTCTGCAATGCTATCAGGAGCAAAAGGTCTGCGTAATCGTAATCGACGAAGCGCACAATCTTTCCCTGCAATGCCTGGAAGCCCTGCGCATGCTTTCCAATCTGGAATATGACGGGCACAAACTGGTCCAGATTCTGCTTATAGGCCAGCCCGAACTTAATGTCCTTTTGAACCGGGCACATATGCGCCAGTTCAAAAGCCGGGTAACTATCGCCCTGGAATTGCCGCAGCTTTCACGCCAGGAACTCAAGGGCTACGTGGATTTTAAACTGGCCAACGCCGATTCCCAGCTCCGCGTGCACGACAAAAGCAAAAGGCTCCTGTGGACGGTTTCCAGGGGCAACCTGCGCCTGGTCAACCTGATTATGGAAAGGGCCCTTTACGCCTGCGTCGCCATGCAGGCCCAGCGGCTGACCCCCAAGGCCATGCGCCGGGCGATAAAGGAAGTCGCCCAGTATCAATCCGACATAAAACATAATTTAAACAGAAAAAACAAAAAAATAGCGTTCTCCGTATCCGGAATATTGCTTATAATTGTCCTGGCGACAACCCTGTTTTTCCCTTTCCCCATAGGCAGCGGAAAAAACACGACTATCTTTGAATTTACCATCAACAGACTGAGCGCGGCTCCCCGCGAGCCCATGGCCTTTAAACAAAAAATAAACAAGAACAAAACCAGCACAAGGGAAAAAAAATTTGACACCGCTTTACTGCGGGACATAGACGCCTTTCTCTCTCCTTTTGACATTTATTTTTTAAAACCCAAAGTGGGCAGAGCCATCGCGTCCAAAAGCTTGACTAATCTGGCCGGAAATCTTCCCCCAAATTTGCGGCTTATCCGCCTGGACAGCAAGCCGGAACAGACCGGGCCGGACCTGACCGTTTTTCCCTGGAAAAAATATTCCGATACTGATCCGCAATGGATCGGAATATGGAAGACCAATATCGATACCGCTAAATTTCATCCCGGATATTCAGCACCGGAAATCAAAGCAATCCAGGAAATCCTTTACCAAAAGGATTATCTGCGGGAAAAGCCGGACGGCGTCTACGGCACGCAAACCTGGTACGCACTGTCCCGCTTTCAGGAACAAAACGGCCTCTCGCCTACCGGCTGGCCGGATTACACCACGCTGTATCTGCTTTTAAACGAATGAGGCCGAGCATAATATATTCAACACCCACTTCAACAATGAACCCAAAATAATTATATGGCCCAGGAAACACTCAGAATAGGCGACTTGCTCCAGGAAAGGGGCTATATCCAGTCAAAGCATCTTGATTTCGCCCTGCAAGCTCAGAAAGTAACCAAGGAAAAACTGGGGCAGGTCCTGACCCGGATCGGAATCGTCAGTGAATATGACCTGATATCCACGCTCAGCAAACAATTAAACCTCAAGCATGTTGATCTGGATAAGCTGGCCCCGGAACAGGAAGCCTTGAAAAGATTCAACCGCAATGTCTGTCTCAAGCTGAAGATCCTCCCCGTGGCTTCGAAAAACGGACGGCTGCTGGTAGCCACCTCGGAACTTCCGAATCAGCAGATGAGCCAGGCATGCCTGCGCTATAGCGGAGCCCAACCCAAATTTGTCCTGGCCGAAGAAAGCAAGATAGTTTCGTCTATTTATAATTATTTTTATTTTCTGGAACATCCTGTCGAGGAAGGACTGGAAAAGGAAACCAGGGTCCTGGCCGCGGACACCACCATGACCACCAGCCCGGACAATTTCATCCATTTTCTGCTGTTGCTGGCGGTCAAAAAAAGGGCCACGGACGTTCATATCCGGCCCATGGAACACGGCATCAGCATTGCCTTGCGCGTAGACGGCGTTCTGCACAGTCAATATTACCTCCCTCCGCAGCTGAAAAGGATTACAACCTCTCTTAAATTGGCCGCCGGCATGGATATATCCGAACAGCGCCTCCCGCAGGACGGACGATGGACAACCGAGGTGCTGCAAAAAAGATATGATATCCGGGTATCGACAATTATAACTCCTTTCGGCGAAAACATGGTCATGCGTCTCCTTTCGCAGGGCAAAGGGGTTTTCAGCCTGGAAAGCCTCGGTTTTTTCCCCGAGGATCTGCAAAAACTGCAGACGATATTTGAAGAGCCCTACGGCATCGTGCTTTTGACCGGTCCGACCGGATCCGGTAAATCAACTACCCTGGTTGCCGGCCTGACTTCGATTGATTTGCTGGAAAAAAACGCCCTGACCATTGAAAATCCGATTGAATACTTTGTCCCCCTGGCCAGGCAAACCCAGACCAATCAGGCCGCGGGATACGATTTCGCGGATGCCATGCGCTATTTTCTGCGCCACGATCCGGATATAATCCTTATCGGCGAAATGCGCGACGAAACCACGGCCCGGACCGCCCTGACCGCATCCACAACCGGGCATCTGGTCCTTTCCACGCTGCATTCAAACACCGCGCTGGGCGCCATACCGCGAATGAAGGGACTGGGCATGGACAATCTGACCATGGCCGAAACCCTTATCGCGGTAATAAGCCAGCGCCTGGTGCGGACCATCTGCCCGCAATGCCGGGAGTCGTATGCGCCGTCCGAGGCAGAACTCAAGTATCTGGGAATTAAACATGAAATTACGCTGCACCGCGGACATGGATGCTCCGCCTGCAACAATACCGGTTATCTGGGTCGTACTCTGATATACGAGATACTGGCCCTGGATAACGATATCCGCAACATGCTTGAAAAGGACGGACAGATTTACGAACTTGAGGAACTGGTTGCCGGCAAAGGGTTTAAAAGTCTGTTTGACAACGGCCGCAGAAAGGTTCTGGACGGGACGACCACCGTTGAGGAATTGAGACGCACTCTTGGAACCAGGAAATACTGATACTCATGCCTGTATACACCTACAAACTGCTGAACAGCAAAGGACGCATGGAAAAAGGCATAGTCGAGCTGCCTTTCGCCGATCCCCTGGCCGCGGGCCGCTATCTGGAACGGCGCGGAAGCGTGATTCTCAAGGTCTCCATGCTGCCGCATTTAGTGGCGGTCCTTTTCAATTTCTTCAACCGCAGAATGGGGAACATAAAGCGGCTTGAACTGGCTGAATTCCTGAACAACATGGCCATGCTTGTCGGTGCGGGAGTTCCCGTTTTAAGCTCTCTGGAAGAAATCCGGGAGGACCTTAAAAATCCCCGCCTGAAAAAATCAGTCAATTTCATGTGCACGGATATTGAAAACGGACTGACCCTGGCCGATGCCATGAATTCGCAGCCGCACATATTCTCCACGGTCATCCTGCATATGATCCGCATTGGTGAAGAAACAGGAAATCTGGACATGATGCTCAAAAAAGGTTCGGAGCATATACGGCACATCCATGAAATCATCAGCGGAACCAAAAGAGCGCTCATGTATCCGGCAATACTGCTCACCGTAGTTTCCGGGGCGACAATCTTCTGGTTCTGGTATGTTGTTCCCAAGATAGTCACTCTGTTCCAGGACTTCGGCATCGTCCTTCCGCTGCCGACGCGCATACTGATCGCCCTTTCCAACGCCTTCCAGCAATATGGACTTTACGCGCTTATAGGTATAATACTTATCATTGCCCTGAGCGTCACCGGGCGGAAAATAAGTTATAACATACGTCTGTACCAGGACAAATTAATTTTAAAGACCCCGATTCTGTCCGGCATCGTGGAAACGGCCCTGATCGCCAGGATATGCGAATATCTGGGAATGATGCTCACCGCGGGCATAAGCATAATGCGCACCATGGACATAATCATTGATTCCATGGGCAATCTGGTCTTGAAAAACAAGCTGAAGCAAAGCAGGGAAAGCATCAAGGGCGGACAAACCCTGTCCGCGTCGCTCCGGCAGGCGGATGCCCTGCATCCCTTCGCGGTGCGCATGATAGCCGTCGGCGAAAACACCGGCCGGATTGAAGAGCAGACCGCATATGTGGCCGATCTTTACCGGGAAAAAATATCCGCCCTGGTTCAAAATCTGAGCAAGATCCTGGAACCGGTGCTGCTCGGAGTTCTGGGAATAATATTCGCCATGATCGTCATGGGCCTTCTTTTGCCGGTCTATGATCTGATTACCAATATCGGGGGCACTTACTGATGAATCCGCGCGTGAAATGCATTCTGACCCTGGGGCTGGCCATATTTTTCACGGCCAATCTATATCTGGCCGCGGATTATTACAGCCGGTTCAAAACCAGAATCGCCTCTTTGCAGCAGATTGACAACAATATAGAAAACCTGAAGCATAAACTGCAGATGACCCGCCAGGTTTTGACCCAGGCCGGACAGGTGCGCACCAAACTGGACAAAATTGACAAAAGGGCCTTTACCCCGGCAAAATGGATGAATTTTCCGCTGCTGATACAAAAGAAAATGCCCATGTCGGAAGTACCCACGGTCACCGAGACGATGTCCCAGGGACGCCCCCAGCCCAGCAATTACTGGTTCAAGCCGGAATCATTCATGATTTCCGTTGCCGGCACAAGCGAAAGGGATGAAGAAAAAGAACCGCAAAGACAGTTCTCAATAAATGCCCAGGGCAGTTTTCTGATTCCTCCGGAAAAACAATGAGTTTTTTAAATAAAGACAAGCACTTCATCCTGGACACGGAAAAAGGCGCCGTGCTTTTCGGCCGCGGAATGGCCCGTCTGCTCTCGGCCCAGCAACTTCCGGACAGGGAACTGATCTACATCACAGACTTTTTCACCTCACCCGGTCCCGGGATCCTGGAACTGCACGGAAGCTCCAAGTACGCCGAATTCCTGGCTCGTAAACAATTACAGGACAGCGGCGATTTGAGTGAGGATTTGCAAGTGCAAATCCTTTTCACGGAAAAGATTGACAAGCAAAGCTGCCGGGTAGGATACACCCTGTTTACCCAGGAAAAAAGCAAGGCGTTGTTTGAACTGCACAGAAAGTCAAAACGCGGTTTTCTGCTCTATGATTCAGCCGCCGCGGCTTGCGAGATATACTCAAACCTGAAGAAAAATTCTCCGTTCGCCCTGATCCTGCATCTGCCCCAGGCTTTGATCCTGGCTGCCGGAGATCAAAAAAATCCCACCCAGCTGCGGCGTTACGCTCTGACCGGTGAAGAGCAAATATTCCTGCCGGACGCGATTACCGCAATTGACGCCGACCTGCGCATGCTGGAACAGGACATGGGCATATCATTGCCGGAAGTTTTCTGGCTTGAAGGACTCAGCTCTTTTGACATAACACAGGTTGAACTTTCCTGGCAGCGCAAGACTCAATTCCTGCCCGTGCAGGAATACAAATTCGAAGATCAGACCCTGTATTCGGGTGTGGGCCACGTCCTGGACAAACTAAAATTATCCCGAAGCCTGCTGCCCAAAAACGAACGCAAAACATATCCCCTGCTGCGGGCCGAACCCTGGCTGTGGGCAATTTTCCTGGCAACCGGACTTTTTTTGGCCGCGACCACATTTTATCTGCGGCAAACGGTACAAACACTGGATATTAAAGAAACAAACCTGTACCGGGAACAGACACAACTGGCCGAGGAAATGCAAAGTACGCTTTCCCGGGCCGAGGCTGAAATCTCCGATATCAAACTGGAAGAAGATAATATCGCCGGGCTGGCCGAGAACCTTAACCAGGCGCAAAACGCGCCCTCCATTTCCAGCATCTGGAACATGCTGTCCGAAATCAAGCCGGTCCATCTCAATCTGAAGGCATGGCAGGTTAATTTTTTCGACAATCATTTTGAAGTGAGACTGGAAGGGGAAGTCCTCATGGAACCGGATCAGGCCCAGAGAATATTCACTGAATTTATCGCCCGACTTGAAAAGTCCGGTTTTGTCATGCTAAACAAGACCTTGAACCTGAATCTGGAAAACAACAAATTTACGCTTCAGACCAGTAAAAAATTTGCTGAACAAATTCCGCAATCTTGATTTATGCGTAACTGTTCCGGACACGAAAAACAAAAACCTGGGTGAACACATACATTTATGCACTCTTATCCGCAAAATTTTTTGATACGAACCTCCCTGGCGCTTGTCGCGACCGCGATTGTCGCCTACATGGCCTATGATTTACTGCGTCGGCCCGTATCAATCTCCGAGCCCCCCGCTGTTTTAAGCAAACAGATACCCGAGCTGCCCGAAACTGAAAAAGCCCTGCGCAACGCGGAAAAAATCGATTCCATTCTTAAATCTTCTTTTGAATCCGCTAAGCACGAAACACTCGTCACCGACCTGTTTCCGGTTAAAAATATTGATTCGCTTTCCTTTGTTCAGATCGAGCCGACCCTGATAATGACCAGCGAAAAAAACAATTTCGCGGTTATAAACAATAAAATTTACAAACAGGGAGACTCATTGCCTGACGGCAGGAAAATTGCTTTAATAACCGCGGACGGCATTTTTCTGAGCACCGACAAGGATAAACAGTTCATTGCCTGGAAAAACCCGAAGCAGGTCCTTCTGGTTCAGGAATCGTCATCCGAAGCCCAAACAAAAAACGCTCCGTCGCCGCAAGCAGCAGACGAAAAAAAAGAAACTCAAAATACCGGAAAAACCATGACCGGGGAAGAAATTGAAGCTCTGCTGCAGAAATTAAAAACCGACGGGATTAAAAAGGACTGATATGCCTAGAATATACGCGATAATACTGCTTATTATCATCCTCGTCCCGGCCTGCGCGCCCCGGGAAGATCGCCTGGAATCCAGCCTGGACTACAAAGATCTGCATGAGGCCCTGCAAGCTGAACAAAAAGAACTGATTCAGGCCAGAATGCGTCAAAAAAACCTGGAAAAACAGGGGACAACAAAGAATTTGCCCGTGGAGCCGGAAATTCCCGAATATAATCCCTTGCAGGAAACGGATGTTTCCATATCCGTCAAGGACGAACCCTTGCACGACATTATTTATATCGTGGCCCGCAACGCCGGGCTGAACCTGATCATCGACCCGCAGATATCCATGGACAACCGGGTGACCATAAGTTTTGAAAACACGCCGTCCTCGGTTGTCGTCAACCGCCTGCTGAGTTCCTATGACCTGGCTTATGAAGTCCGGGAAAATGTCCTGCACATCAGGAGATTTACCGAACGGACTTTTGATCTGGATTTTTTGAATTCCGACACCACGGTAAACATAAACAGCGGCGGCGACATTTTCGGCAGCGCCAACGCTGACGGCGGAAGCAACAACCTGGCTGGAAACTTTCAGCTTCAATCCACGCCCGGGTCGGAAAACGGCGATAATTCCCTGTATGGGTTAATCAGTCAAAATATTGAATCCATCCTCAGCCAGGGAGAAGAAGGCGCAAATACGGGCTATTTTACTTTGGACAGCACGGCCGGCAGCCTTTACGTCCAAACCACTCCATCCCGGATGGAGACCATAACCGGCCTGATTTCCCGCCTGAAAAACAAATTGTCCAAGCAGGTCGTGATTGACGCCCAGATAATCGAGGTCACCCTGAGTGACGGCTTTCAGCTCGGCATTGACTGGTCCGTGGTCCAGCAGCGGCTGATAAAGGGCGCATTGGTCCAATACGGAGCCGGTTGGGCCGGTACAAGTTTCACCGGAGACAGCGGTTTCGGCACCAGAGACATGGACGGTGACCAGGGCCCTATTGTAATTGACACCAGACAGGACCTGGAGGGCGGACCGGAAACGGCCATCTCCTCGACCATAAACGCCCTGCAGACCTTCGGCGGTCTCAAGACCGTATCCAACCCGCATGTGCGCACCAGGCACGGTCAGCCGGCCCTGGTCACCTCCGGACAGTCCATGAGCTACATCAAAGAAATCACCAAAGATATTGGCAGCGGTGATAATAATGATGTCAGTTTCTCCACGGACACGGCCTCGGCCTTTGAAGGCGTCATGCTTGGCGTGGTTCCGTTCATCAACAACGACAACAGCGTGGATCTGAATATCTTTCCCATAACCAGTGAAGTCGATCTGTCAAACAAGGAAACGTTCAGTGACGGCACTTCGGTTATTCTCCCCGTGGTCAAGGTGCGCAACGTAAATACGCATGTCCGTCTGAATGACGACTCGATAGTCATCCTCGGGGGGCTCATTTACAAGGATACCAAAAACAATGACCGGCAGACGCCGGGGCTGGGCAACATACCCGGCGCGGGCTGGCTTTTCAAAAACCGCGATGATTCCGAGCAGACCAAGGAACTGGTGCTCATCATGCATATTCGGGTAATTTCGTGAGCCTGATATACAAAAGCCTGCAGCAATTAAAAAGCCATCACCGCCCGCCTGGAAAAACAAGCCCGTACGCGAGCTTGCATACCGGCATGGTCTGGCCGTGGAAAAGCATCCTTGCGGTAACACTTCTCACCTTGTTGATGCTGGCCATGTTTTTGTTCATTCGCCAACAGATAAAAAACAGTGAACAGAATAACCTGGCCCAATTGGACGCACCGGCCCGGGATAGCGACATCCGCCGGCAAATAAATGCCGGCATCCGTACAGAACCCAAACAATCACCCGAGACAAACAAACCTGAAGCCAGCACCTCCGCCGTTAAAGGCTCCCGGAAAGAATCAAAAGCAAAGGCTGATACGGAAATACAGCAAATAAAGCCGCGAAGCCTGGCAAAACCGGAACAAAATACCAGGCCGCAAGCAATCCCGCCTTCCCCGGAAAAGAAAAAAACAGATCCTCAAATGGCCGGATCGACCATGGACGCCCATCAGGCGGAATTGAGCCTGGCCTTCAAAAAAAAGGCCCGCCGGAACCAATCCATTCTGGACATGGAAAAACAGCTGCGCTCCAGCCTGAATAATCCGCGCAGGTTTGCCGCGATTTTGAAAGAACTGAAGCAGAAGGCCGGAGCAAAAAACGCGGTTGTTTATAAATGGCAAGGCATCCAGGCCCTTCAAAACAGAGATTTTGCCAAGGCCGAACAACTTTTCGATAACTATATTCAAGAATCTGGCCCGGATATTGCTATACAAATAAACATCATCCTGGCCCAGATCGGCCAGGAAAAAATGACCGAGGCCCAAAATAGCTTACAAAAACTGCTGAAAAAGCATCCGGAAAACCATAAACTGAATAACCTGAAAACATACTTGACAAAAAATTGAATTAAATTAATAATAGATCTATTGAAAAGCCAAACTTATCGCAAGATGAGGACGGAAAGCCACGGGCGCGGAATCACAATATCGCGGCAGCAAAAAGCGCGATATACAAATTTGTCTCATACAGTTAATTTTTTGACGCGGGACAAATGATGTGCATGACGGGTAGCCGGGTTGCCACTAGTAAATAGTTAGAGGCAACCCGGCTTTTTTAATTTTCGACAAAAAAACAAATAACTTTAGGAGGGAACAATGTTTAACACAGTGCAAAAATTTAAGCGCAGACAACAGGGCTTCACCCTGATCGAAATGGCCATCGTTTTGGTGGTTATCGGTCTCATCCTGGGCATGGTCTATAAGGGCCGCCAGCTCGTGGCCAGCGCCAAGGTCAAGAACTCCCAGGCCGGATACAACAAAATCCTGGCCGGTATGAACACCTTTTACGACCGCTATGGTTTTTTCCCTGGGGATGGGTGCGGAACTGGTAGTTCTTATACTGCCGGTGATCCTATGAGTTGCCAAGACGGAACACAAAACGGAATTGTCAATACAAACACTGCCGACGACACATCCGCTTTCTTTGATCTTATGACTTCGACCGAAATCTTAACTGATGCGGACACCAAAAGCGCTTTGGGAAGTGCCTGGAACGCTACCGGTGACGATAACTCCACATGGATTTATGTTGACGGCGCGGACCTTAGACTGGTTTGCGATCTGGACCGCAAGGCCGATGACGGAAACTCCGACGACGGCGATATCCGAACATCATCGGACTCCTCTATCTTTGGTGACGGAACTGATGATTATAACAATACGGTTGACTGCTGGGA
>JBNJHA010000066.1:0-12237 GCA_051748085.1 Thermodesulfobacteriota bacterium | reverse complement strand
CAGTATATCCCAGAACAGTAGCCGCAGGCATGTTCATGTCGAAAATACGCCCCGCCGGCAATTCGACAAACAAGATCAGGTCACTGATCTGGTCAAGCAGGTCCCGGAATCTCTTAAGTTCTTGGACCTTGGACATCAGTTCCGGATAATAACTTTTCTGCATGGAATCCGGCCCCAGTCCGATAAGCTGATTGAGAAGCTTTTTTTGTTTATCTTTAAATTGCTCGGGCATATATCTTTTCCACATCCTCAACGGTCAACTCACGGGGATTGGTAAGCATGCAGGCATCTTCAACAGCCAATTTTGAAAGTACGGGAATATCTTCATGCTTGAGCCCCAGCCCGGACAATGTTTTGTCCATGCCCGCCTTTTGCCGCAGGTTGATGATTTCCTGAATTAATCGATCCCTAACATCCTCATTTTTAAGAATTTTTGTGTCAAGCCCCATATTTTCAGCGATTTGACGATAACGGTCTGCCGCAGCTTCAAAATTATAATAAATTACACTGTCCAAAAGCAGGGCATTGCAATCCCCGTGGGCAAAGTCCAGGTATCCTCCCAGACTGTGCGCCATGGCATGCACCGCCCCGAGTATGGCATTGGAAAAGGCCAGACCGGCATGCAGACAGGCAAGCATTATCCTGTCTCGCAGATCTATATTGTCCAGGTCTTTGATAACCAGGGCAAGATTTTCGTAAACCAGTTCAATTGCTTTTAAAGCATGTACATCGGTCACGGAAGAATTGGCCGTTGAAACATAGGCCTCTATGGCATGCGTCAAGGCATCCATCCCCGTAGCGGCTGTCAAATCGGCATCCATGCTAGTAGTCGTTTCCGGATCTATCAGGGCAATATCCGGAACCAGGGCCTTGCTTACAATGGAAATTTTGACTTTGCTGTCGGAATCGGTAATTATTGCAAATTGTGACACGTCAGCCGCGCTGCCGGCCGTGGTTGGAATACACATCAATGGCGGAGAAGGAATTCCTACCTGATCAACGCCCTTAAATTCAAGGATATGCCTCTGGTTGGAAACTACAACACCGATGCCCTTGGCACAGTCCATGGGGCTTCCCCCACCGACTGCGACTATGGCTTCACAGCCTTTTGCCCGATAAAATTCAGCTCCGTGCATGACCTGCACTTCACGCGGATTGGGACTTACTTCGCTGAAAAGTTCACAACACAGGCCGGCTTCTCGCAAATTTGCAAGTACCTCCTCCGTCCAGCCCGCCGCAATCACCCCCGGATCGGAAACAACCATGATTCTTTCAACCCCGAGCTTGCATATATAATTGGCCGCAAGACAGCGGGCTCCCTTGCCATAGACAAACTCCGGAGCCACAAATTTACGCAGATCAAAGCCGTTCATTTCTATAAGACTCCTTTTTCGGCTCCGAAAACCTGCTGAATTCATGTTTTCGAAAACCGCCTTAAAAACTCATTTAAAAAAAATTCAATCCTGATTTTTCCTGCTTCATTATGCTCGTCAAGGCATGAGTTTGTTATCATTAATCCAAGTATGATTTATTCTTTTCAGATTAGACAATTTTTTTCAACTCATTTTTTAAACAAATCGATCATTTTTGCAACTATTCATTTCTCAATCCACAACTATTCGTCAGCCCATGTAAAAAACCATTCGTCAATTTTCATGTCTCCCCGGCATTCAGTAATTTTTCCCACCATATTTTTTAGGTGCATCGTAACTGTTCAGCACACGAAAAAAGTTCATCTTTCTTACCTGCAATATTCACCTTGTTTCCCTTGACTTTTACTAAACGCTGAGGAAAATTGATGCTGTTTATGAATTGGAGGAAAAATGCCTAAATTAATAGTAAATGTGGATCATATAGCAACGCTGCGTCAGGCCAGGCTCGGAAATGAGCCGGATCCGGTAACGGCGGCCCATATCGCGGAGCTATCCGGAGCACACGGGATCATTGTCCATCTCCGGGAAGATCGCCGCCATATTCAGGACCGGGACGTACATCTGCTGCATCAGACTCTTAAAACCGGACTGCACCTGGAAATGGCTGCTACCGATGAAATGCAGCAAATAGCTTTGCAGTTTGAACCGGCAATGATTTGTCTGGTTCCTGAAAAAAGAAGGGAACTGACTACGGAAGGCGGTCTAGATTGTGTTGCCCGGGAGCAGAAACTTAAAGACTTCATCCGGCCGTTCACGGACCGGAAACTGAAAACCAGTCTATTTATCGATGCGGAAGCAGAACAGATTGAATGCGCCAAAAATGTCGGGGCGGACTACATTGAAATTCATACCGGACACTACGCCGACGCAAAAAATGCGCATGAGCGCGAACGGGAACTGAAAAAAATCGTATCCGGGATCAACCGGGCACGGCAGGCGGGCCTGAATATAAATTTAGGTCATGGTCTGAATTATCATAATATCCAGGCCTTTTCCGGAATTCCAGGAATCTGTGAATATTCCATCGGCCACAGCATAATCTCCAGAGCGGCTTTCAGCGGGATCGGCAAGGCGGTTTCGGACATGGCCGCTATAATTTCCGGTTTTTCGGACTAAACCACTTAACAATATAATTTCCGCATCGACAAAAATGATCCTTGGATTGGGCATCGACATAGTAGAAAACCGGAGAATCGAAAACTCGTGCAAGCGATTCGGGAACCGTTTTATAGCCCGCATTTTAAACGATGCGGAGTTGAACAGCGCTCGAAAAATATCCGTCTCCTACCTGGCCTCGAGATTCGCCGCCAAGGAAGCCGCGGTCAAAGCTCTGGGAACCGGCTTCAGCAACGGCATCTCGTTTAAGGATATAACGATTGTTTCCGGGGAAACGGGAAAGCCGGAAATAAAATTTTGCGCGGCTGCGCATAACGCCTTTATCTTCCTGGGAGCCAACGCAGCTTTCGTTTCGATATCGCATGGTCGGGACAACAGCGTGGCCACGGTTATTCTGGAAGGATAAGCATGTTCTTCAACTTTTAACCATCAAGATAAATTATGTATGATCCATTGCCCACTCCCCGGGAGATAGCCACTTGGGATAAAAAATCCATTCACGAATTCGGGCTTCTTCCGGAAATACTCATGGAGAATGCCAGCAGGGAAGCACTGAACTATCTGAAAACCAGCTTCGGATCTCTTAAAAACAAATCCGCGCTGGTGTTCGCCGGGTCTGGTAACAACGGCGGGGACTCATTCGCATTGGCCCGGCATCTGGCCAATCATGAAGTAACCGTAATGGTCCTGCACGCCCGGAAAAAGGAAAATTACAGCCAGACATCCGCCTACCACCTTTCTCTCCTGGAAAAGATGGGCGTGACCATGATGTACCTTCCGGATTACAATCTGGATTTTCTGAAGCATGTGGACATAATAATCGACGGTTTGTTGGGCACTGGATTCAACGGCACTTTGCGTCCCGAATTCAAGTCCTGGATCAAGGGAATCAACAAACTCCGTTCCCAAAGCTTTATTCTTTCCCTGGACATACCTTCGGGCTTAAACGGGGAGACAGGGGAGCCTTCACCTATAGCCATCCAGGCGCATGCCACGGTAACTTTTGAAGAAGCAAAACTCGGACTGGCTCTGCCCCCGGCAAATGATTTCGTAGGCAACCTGCATATCGGAAAAATCGGGATCCCCAAAAAAATAAAACAGGACCACCCCTCTGCGCATTTTGCCCTGACAGCAAAAATAATGAACAATATCTCAAAACCGCCCAAGACCATGCACAAGGGCAACGCCGGACATGTGGTAATCATTGGCGGTTCCCCGGGATTGACCGGCGCTCCGCTTCTTTCCGCCCTTGGAGCGATCCGGTCCGGTTCAGGACTTACAACCATTGCCTGCCCGAAAAAAATCAGTTCGGAAGTAAAATCCGGATGGCCGGACATAATGATCCTGCCCATGGGCGAGGAATACGAATGGGATTCAAAAAGTCCGGAACAAATCGAACAGGCGGTTTCCCGGGCCGATTCCGTAGTCTTCGGGCCGGGTCTGGGACGCTCGGAAAATTCCCGGCAATTACTGCTGGCATACTTGAAAAACATGCATCCCAAGACCATATTCGATGCCGACGCCCTGTATTTTTTCGCCCGGGATCATTCACTTTTCAAATATGTCGGCGGAAAACCGGACACTATATTCACTCCGCATCCGGGGGAAATGGCCAGATTCTTTTCCGCAACATCCAGGGACATCAATCTGGACCGAGCCGGATATGCCCAGAAATTCATACACAATTTCGATTCCAAACTGGTCCTCAAAGGTGCGGGAACAATCATAGCCGCCCCGCGGCACCCTTTCCTGATTTCCCCTTTTGCCGCTCCCAACCTGGCACTCGGCGGAGCAGGAGACATCCTGGCCGGAATGATCGGGAGCCTCATGGCCGGGGGATATACCGCCCTGGATGCCGCGTCCATTGCCGTGTACTGGCATGGACTTACTGGCAAAAACCTGCAGAACAAATACCCGTACAGGGGCAACATCGCCCAGGAAATCGCACACAGCCTTCCGGAAACATTAACGGAGATCAAAGATGCTTAAAGCCAAGGATATAATGACCGCGGACCCGATAAAGGTTACTCCGGACGAGGATGTAGCCAAAGCCGCAAAACTGTTGCTCGAAAAACATATAAACGGCCTGCCGGTTGTTGATGCGGAGAACATATTAATCGGAATCCTCACCCAGAGCGACCTGGTGGCAACGCAGAAGAAATTTCCACTGCCCACTATATTCACGGTTCTGGATGGAATTCTTCCCTTAACCTCCACGTCCAAACTGGAAAAGGAAGTGGAAAAAATGACCGCTTCCAAAGTGGAAAAGGCAATGACTGCTGATCCGGTCAGCGTAGAGTTGGACACTCCCCTGGAGGATGTCGCCCAGTTTATGGCCGACAACAAATTCCACACTCTTCCGGTGGTGCAGGAAGGAAAACTTGTGGGAGTAATCGGCAAGGAAGACGTGCTGCGCACTCTTTATCAATAATGCCGGGCTTGACGTTGCCGGTGAATCTTATTTGCCTGATGCTTTTGAATACAATTAACGCCAGACTTAAATGTTTTCAAGACCCCGCGCCGAAAGTTTGGCACCAGAAGGCTTAGGTGAATGAATCACAAAAAAGTCCATTTCCCTCGTCGGAGAGCCACATTTTATTTAAAGGACGCCAGGCGAACCAATACCTTGTCCTCATGCTTGGCCGAATGCCTGCTTGACATGCACCTGTATCCGGTGTTGCTCTTGGAAGGCGGACTCGGGGCCGGTAAAACCACATTCATCCGGGAACTGGTAAACAATCTTCCCGGCGGGCATGAATCCGAAGTCTCAAGCCCCAGTTTCAATCTGGTCAATTACTACCCCACCAGTCCCGAAGTATCTCATTTCGACCTTTATCGTCTTGAGTTGACCGGGATTGATCCGGATCTGGAGGAAGAAATACTGTCCGGAAACGATAAACTGATCGTAATCGAATGGAGCAATTTTCTGCCCCCCGATCTTCAACCGGACAAAAACTTCCGTTTGACTTTTAATATTTGCCCTCAAGGCCGGGAAGTGGCAATTCAGACCGACCAATATGACCTGCTGGACTGCTTAACCGGCAAGGCTCAAAAAAAAGGAATACCTTTTCAGGAGGAAAATCAATGCGTGTAGTGGTCCAGAAGTTTGGCGGCACATCGGTTGCCAATCTGGAATGCATGGAAAAAGTCAGAAGCAAGGTGATGCGCGCCCTGGGACAGGGGCAAAAGGTTGTAGTTGTTCTTTCGGCCATGTCCGGGGAAACCAATCGGCTGATCGACATGGCCCGCACCTGGAACGATATGCCGGACCCGGCTGAAATGGATGTCCTTTTAAACACCGGGGAACAGACTTCGACCGCATTGTTTACCATGCTTTTGCACAGACACGGCGTAAAGGCCCGCTCATTTTTGGGACATCAGATCCCTATCCGTACTGACAGAGATTTCGGAAAAGCCAGAATCCTGGACATTAACCGGGACTGCTTCCGTCAACACCTTGAAAATTATGACGTTTTAGTAGTCGCAGGGTTTCAGGGAACCGATTGCGAACAGAGATTGACTACTCTGGGCAGGGGAGGATCTGATACCAGCGCAGTGGCCATAGCCTCGGCCTTAAATGCCAATTTGTGTGAAATATACACGGATGTTGAAGGAGTCTATACTTCTGATCCGAATATATGCGCCGATGCCCGCAAAATATCCAAAATATCCTATGATGAAATGCTGGAGATGGCCAGCATGGGTGCAAAAGTTTTACAGATCAGGTCGGTTGAATTCGCCAAAAAATATCATGTCCCGATAATGGTCAAATCCACCTTCACCGAAAATTCAGGGACACTAGTCACACAGGAGGATGAAGAGATGGAGTCCGCAATGGTTTCCGGAGTGGCCTACGACAAAGATCAGGCTTTGGTCACTTTGATTGATGTATATGATGAACCCGGAGTCGCTGCCCGTATTTTCGAGCCCCTTTCTGCGGCCAATATAGTCGTGGACATGATTGTTCAAAATCCGAGCAGAGAAGGGCGCACCGACATGACTTTCACCGTCCCCCGGGGGAATCTGGAGGAAACAGGGCATATCCTGGCCAATCTCAAAGAGGAAATCGGGGCCCGGGAAATAATCCGCGATCCTCAAGTTTCCAAGGTTTCGGTAATCGGCGTTGGCATGCGTAACCATGCCGGAGTAGCCTCCATAGCCTTTTCCGCTCTTAGAAACGAAAATATAAATATCCTGATAATAAGCACCTCGGAGATAAAAATCTCCTGCCTGATAGAATCTAAATACACTGAATTGGCGGTACGCACGCTGCACGAAGCGTTCGGCCTCAACCACACGCAGGCGTGACAAGAATAGGGATAAGACATGTAAAATTCGTAACTATTCAGAAAGTTGTTTCAAACTGATGTCAAAAAATATAGTAACTATTCAGCACACGAAAAAAGTTCACCGGATTTTTTGCGTAAATTTGCGATAGGCCGCCCGGTTTTATTATGCACTCTAAAAGGGGGAAACCGGACCGTGGGAATGTGTATATAAATAAAATTTCCAAACAAACATCTATTACCCGCACGTCTTTTTGCCCTTCTCCTGGCCAGTGAGTCCGGAGGGGGCAGGCATCACCCTTCAGCGGGCATTAGAAAACCGCAGGCCGAAAGCATGAGAAGCAAAAAGTTTGGTGGACAGATACAAAATATATTGAACTGCGAAGGCGCAACTTGCGCGAAGACCAGGAAACGAAGCCAATATTGTCCAAAACCGGGATACAGTTTTGGACAAGGCCGCCTTTCAATCTGCCGCCTGCCCAGTTAAAAACGAAGCCTTTTTAACTGGGGTTTCCCGGCGAATTGAAAACATCTTCCCGGGGCGATCTTCGCGACTTGAGCTGAGCGGGCGGTTAAAAAATTCACACTTTATAAGTGGCATGGTCCATTTTACGAGTATAGTAAACAGATATTAAAAGTAACATAAACTCTCTTGCACAACGGTATCTTTAAAAATGGATAAAATTTGTCTTTACGACACGACATTGCGTGACGGAACCCAGGCCGAGGATGTCAATCTGTCCACCCAGGACAAACTGCGCATAACGCATAAACTGGATGAACTAGGAATACATTATATAGAAGGCGGCTGGCCCTATTCCAATCCCACGGATGAAAAATTTTTCGCGGAAATCAAAAATTACAGCCTGAAAAATGCCAGGATTACCGCGTTTGGCAGCACTCACGCGCCGAACAGCAAGCCGCATAATGACGCAAACCTTAATGCTTTGCTGCAGGCAGGCACCGACACCCTGACCATTTTCGGCAAAACATGGGACGTGCATGTAAAAGAAGCCCTGCGGACTTCAAACGAAAACAACCTGGATATGATCGGCCAATCGGTGGCCTTTTTAAAAGAAAACATCCAGGAAGTCTTCTTTGACGCCGAGCATTTTTTTGACGGATTCAAGGATAATCCGCAATACGCGCTGGCCTGCCTGAAAAGAGCGCATGAGGCTGGCGCGGATGTATTGGTTCTCTGCGACACAAACGGCGGGACGCTGTGTCCGGAACTTAAGGATATAATAAATAAGGTCAAAAAAGAGCTGCCTGACGCCGCGTTTGGCATACATGCCCATAACGATTCGGAACTGGCCGTCGCCAACACCATCATAGCGGTCGACTGCGGAGCCGGACATATTCAGGGAACAATAAACGGCTACGGCGAACGTTGCGGAAACGCGAACCTGTGTTCCATAATTCCTTCCCTGCAGCTGAAAATGAATAAAAAATGCTTAAGCGAGGAACAGCTGAGCATTCTCACTCCAACTTCCCATTTCATTTCCGAAGTCTGCAACCTGCGCTCTTTTCACCGTCAGCCGTACACAGGCAAATCAGCGTTCGCGCACAAAGGCGGAATACACGTAAGCGCGGTACGCAAAAATCCACGCACCTATGAACATATACGACCCGAATTGGTTGGCAACAAACAGCGCATTCTGCTCTCGGATCTGGCCGGTCAAAGCAATATACTTTTCAAAGCCCGGCAATACGGATTTCATTTGGACAAGGACGACCCCTTTGTCCTCGACCTGCTGGCCAAATTAAAAGACCTGGAAAGCCAGGGGTATGAATACGCGGCCGCGGACGCATCATTTGAACTCCTTCTTAACAGGACGCTTGGCCGCTGCCGCAATTATTTCACTCTCAAAGGCTTCCGGGTACTGGAGACTGAACGCGAGGAAGACGAAGCGCCGATTTCCGAAGCCACGGTGATGGTCAAGGTCGGCGGTATGCTCGAACATACGGCCGCGGACGGCAAGGGCCCTGTAAACGCTTTGGATAATGCCATGCGCAAGGCTCTGGAAAGATTTTATCCATCACTTTCCGAGATGCATCTTCTGGATTTCAAAGTACGCGTGTTCACCCCGGAGGACGAAAATTACTCCGGCACGGCCTCCCGGGTCCGGGTCCTTATCGAATCCGGGGATCAAAAAAACAAATGGATAAGCGTCGGCGTCTCTTTCAATATCATCGAAGCCAGCAAACAGGCTCTGGAAGATTCCCTCAACTACAAACTGTTTAAGGAAGATCAGGAAAAACTGACCAAGGCCATTAAGGATGCCGCCGAATAAGGAAAATAGTTTGTCTGAAAAAAAACCCCTGGCCGAAAGAATAAGGCCGGATGTAATTGACGCATTTACCGGCCAGAGCCATATCAAATCCCGCATGCGGGCCATGCTGCAGGGCAAAACAGTGCAAAGCACCTTGTTTTTCGGTCCCCCCGGCTGCGGCAAATCGACTTTAAGCCTGCTGTTGGCCAAATCTGCCGGACTCAAATACGCCCGCTACAGCGCTCCGGAAATCGGAATTGCCGCGTTGCGCAAAAAAATATCCGATCTGGACATCCTGATTTTGGATGAACTGCATCGCTATTCCAAAGCCCAGCAGGATTTTTTCCTTCCCCTGCTGGAAAAAGGCGACCTGATACTTCTGGCCACCAGCACCGAAAATCCGTCCTTCAGCGTCACCAAACAACTCCTTTCCCGGATGACGGTATTGCGCCTCAGGGCCTTAAACCAGGCGGAAATGGTCGAAATTGCCAAAAAAGGGGCTACTGCCCTGCACGTTCAATTGCCGGAAGAAAGTCTGGAACTGCTTGCCTCGGTATCCGGCGGTGATGCCCGGACCCTCCTGAATCTGGTCGATTACGCGGCCGGCCTTGATCAGGAAAAATGGATCCCGGACAAACTGAAAGCCGAGTTGCCGGAGATGGTCATCCGGGGAGATAGAGACGGCGACCAGCATTATGAACTGGCTTCCGCTCTTATCAAGTCGGTCAGGGGCAGCGATCCGGACGCCGCGCTCTATTATCTGGCCTGCCTGCTTGAATCCGGAGAGGATCCCAGATTCATCTGTCGGCGGCTCATACTTTCCGCTTCCGAGGATATCGGCCTGGCTGATCCTCAAGCGCTAAGCATGGCTGTTTCCTGTCAGCAGGCGGTTGATATGGTCGGCATGCCGGAAGGGTTTATTCCTCTGGCCCAAACCGCTGTCTATCTCTCTATTGCTCCAAAATCGAATACAAGTTATGCTGGCTACCTTGCGGCTCAAAAGGAAATTCGCATGAACGGTCCCCGACCGGTGCCGCTTCATCTGCGCAACGCGTCCACCAATCTTCAAAAAGAATGGGGCTATGGACAAGGGTATAAATATCCGCATTCCTATCCGGGAGCCTGGGTCAAACAGGAGTACCTGCCTCAGAGTCTTGCCGGACGCAGTTTTTATCAACCCGGGGATCAGGGTCGGGAAGCGGTGCTTCTAAGCTGGTTGAGAAAAAAAGATAAAAAATTCAAGGAATAAATAGTTGTTATCCGGAAATCCAAAAATTTCCGGATTTAGAAGTATCGGGTTTTGGGTTCGGAAATGAGATTTTTCCTGTTAAACTGGAAAAAGGCCATTTCCGGATGGAAACTAAATAACACAAAGGAGTCAGTTATGGAATTTCAAACCGAAGATAAGGGCCAGAAAACTTTACTTAAGGCATGGGGCAGAATGGATGCCACAACCTCTGCCGAATTTGAACAGAAATGCGACGAATTAATCAAAAACAATGCAAAGAATATTATTGTCGACCTTTCCGGACTGGAATATATAAGTTCCGCCGGATTGCGCAGCATACTGGCCGTAGGCAAAAAATTGAAAAACGAAGGCGGCAATTTTGCTTTTTGCAACCTGCAGGGAATGGTCAAGGAAGTCTTTGACATATCCGGATTCGGTTCTATTTTTCCGGTCCATGACACCCTGGAGGAAGCACTTGCCTGAAGACAGTAAGGACTTCACCTGGTTATACTTCCCTGCGGAAAGAGACAAAATGGAACAGGCCTTGGAGGAGTTGTCAGCCAGGCTTGCGGACCAGGAAAACGATCCTGGTCTTTCTTCCAAGATCAGGCTCATCCTGGAAGAAATAATGTTGAACATTATCAACCATGCCTATAAGGGAAACATAACCGGACCTGTCCACATCGGCTGGAAAGTAAACAGCGATGGTTCAAGAACCGTCCGTTTCATAGACAGTGGAGAAGAATTCAATCCTTTACAAAAAGAGCCCCCGGATATCGAGGCCGGAATTGAAGACCGGCCCATTGGCGGGCTCGGCATACACCTGGTGCGTCAAATAAGCAGGGAAACCGATTATCGTCGAATCGGAAATGAAAATATACTCACTGTTCGGATTTAAAGACAAAATGTATATTATTTACCATTTTTTTTGCTGAACAGATACCAATTGCATCACCTCTGGCTTTGCACCCCCCAGAAATTCTGAATGATAAAAAAAACCGCCCACCCGGAAATCATAGTTTCCATGGCCGCGGCCATCTGGGGTCTATTCTGGGTTCCGCTGCGGGCCTTCGAAAGCCACGGTCTGGATCCAGCCTGGGTTATTCTGAGCCAATTTGCCGCTCCGCTGATCTTCATGCTCCCCCTGGCAATAATTCGTCTGCGGCATAAAACACCTACAGGCATCAAGCAATACCACACCGCCATCCTGGTCGGCGGCGGGATCGTAATGTATTGCCAGGCTCTGCTGCTGACCGATGTCGTCCGGGCATTGATTCTCTTTTATGCGATGCCCGCGTGGGGCACACTGGTGGAAGTCGGTCTGATGGGACGTAAATTTACCTTGTGGCGCGGACTGGCTTTGGTAATGAGCATATCCGGAATGCTGACCATTCTCGCTCCGGGCAGCGATCTAACGCTATCCATGAACACCGGAGATACGCTCGCGCTTTTGTCCGGAATCGTGTTTACCTTCGGCGCAATGCGCATCCGCCAGGATTCCAGGACATCGGTATTCGAGCAGGTTTTTGCATTCTTCTTTTTCGGCCTGATCGCGGCCGTGCTCTTTTCCCTGCTCCCCCTGACCAAGCTGGGCGGACCGCCTCCAAGCATTGATAAATTACTTGCACTCCTGCCCTGGATCGTACTCATGGCCGTGGGCATCCTTATTCCGGCAATGTGGGGGCTTTACTGGGGTTCCCGTTTTGTTGACCCCGGCCGTCTAGGCATCCTGCTCCAGATTGAGGCGGTAGTCGGGATCAGCAGCGCGGCCCTGTTTGCCGGAGAGCCTTTCGGCCCGCGGGAAGCGGCCGGCGCCGCATTGGTCATAAGCGCCGGATTGATAGAAGTCCTGGCGAACAAAGAAACAGTTGATACAAAACGGCCTGTCTAATAATTCACGG
>JBNJHA010000065.1:0-12297 GCA_051748085.1 Thermodesulfobacteriota bacterium | reverse complement strand
CTAGTTCTTATCCGGAAATTCAAAAATTTTCGGATTTATAAATATCAGGTTTTGAGTTCGGAAATGAGATTTTTTTCTGTTTAACAAGGAAATTGAGTAATTATGAGCGAACGTATCTTAATACGTGATCGAATAATTACGAAAATTGACGCCGTTAAACTGAAAAAGGGCCATTTCCGGATGGAAACTAACTAAATTTTGCAAAAATTCAAAATATTTTGCAAAAATTATCGAGACAACCCATAATATTAAAACCCCGGAGGAGGACAGCATGACCGAAAAGAATAAAATCCAGAACAAAGCGGCAATGACCTTAAATGAGGCTATTTCCTATCTTGAAGAACTGTCCAAGGGCTTCAAGCAAGGCAAGATCGTTGTTCAGCAGGGTGAAGAATTTATCACCCTGCTGCCGCCGGAAAATGTACAGGTCGAAGTCGAGGCCAAGCAAAAACACAGCAAGGAAAAATTTTCGCTTGAGCTCAGCTGGGTTCCCATGGGCACGGCGGACAGCGAGGAACAAATAAAGATTACTCAAACAGAACCCGAACCTAAGGAAAAGCCGGATAAATCCTGCGATACGGCTGCTCAACCCGAAACTGCCGAAAAACAGGAGGCTGCCGCAAAAGAAGAGTCGTCCCAGAATAAAGGAGCAGCCACCGCTAAAACAAAGCAACAGTCCAAAAGCACGGCTACTGCGTCCAAATCCACTGAAGCTGCCCCAAAAACCCAGTCCAAATACGGCAAAACCGCTGGTGGGACTAAAAAATCCGGGGAGACCGCAAGCGGAACCTAGACACTGCCTGCATTTTAAAGCTAATAAGCACCCCGTATGCAAAATCAGAGCAAAGCCTACCTATACGGGGTGCTGACAGTCCTTATCTGGTCCACGGTAGCATCGGCCTTTAAAATCAGCCTGAGATACCTGGACGTTGTTCAGCTCCTTTTTTACTCCAGCCTCACTTCATTATCATGTCTTTTGTCCCTGGCCGCATTTTTTTATGGTCCGCGCCTGCTCAAATTATTCTCCAAACAGGTCTTGCTGCGCTCCGCCCTGCTTGGCTTGCTCAACCCCTTTCTGTACTATCTAATCCTGTTCAAGGCCTATGATCTGCTTCCCGCCCAGGAAGCCCAGCCCCTGAACTATACCTGGGGCATAACCATAACCATCCTGTCCATTCCGCTTCTGAAACAAAATATTTCCGCCGGAAGCCTTGGAGCAATCATAGTCAGCTATCTTGGCGTGCTGGTAATCTCCACGCACGGCAATCCTTTATCGCTTGAATTTTCTGATCCGCTGGGCGTATTTCTGGCCCTGCTGAGTACAGTCATCTGGGCCCTGTACTGGATAATGAATACCAAAGACGAACTCCCTCCAATCCCAAGACTTTTTTTGAATTTTCTTTTTGGAACAATATACCTGTGCGCGTTCTTGCCCTTTGTGTCGTCATTTTCCATATCTCCGGGACCGGGGCTTGCCGGCGCCGTCTACATCGGACTTTTTGAAATGGGCATAACCTTTATATTTTGGCTTAAGGCGCTTCAGCTTTCCAAGACTACAGCTCAGGTAAGCAATCTTATTTATCTTTCGCCGTTCTTTTCGCTCATATTCATCCATTTCCTGGTCGGAGAAAAGATTCAGCCTTCCACCATTATCGGCTTGATACTTATACTTACTGGACTGTTGATACAAAACCGGACCCGATCGAATTGAGAATCTCGAGACTGGAAACCAGAGACGAAAAACTAGCCCCAAAGAATTGAATTTCTTGTCCGGTCTGGATTCAACTCCGCGCTTCCGGTTGTGATCAATTCCAAAATAATTTATTATAAAAATGTATGGCTTTGTCGGACTGCAAACAGAATCCGGGACAATCAAAAAATTTTGAAAAAGGACTCGCAATGGATCGAAATATAGTCGAAAAACTCATAGAGGCTCTGGAAAATGTCGCCAAGGGCATCTACAGCAACGACATAATGGAATTCACCAAGCCGGAATACGCCAAAAGCGTACAGCGCATCGCCGAGGCCATGGGCATGATGATGGTCCGGGTGGAGGCCCGCGAGATGCGCCTGGAAGAACTGGTTGCCGATTTGCGTCAGGCCAATATACAACTGCGGGATAATATCCTGGACACGGTCACTACAATCGCCAACGCTCTTGAAGCACGGGATGAATATACCCGCGGGCATTCACAGCGCGTTGCGAATTACAGCCGCCGTTTGGCTATGCGGCTTGAATTGCCACGGGAAGAAGTGATCAATATCAAACTGGGCGGGATGCTGCACGACATTGGCAAAATTGGATTTAGCGACAATCTCTTTTCCAATTTTGAATGCGCGCCGAGTGACGAAATGCGCGAGGAAATCGTGCAACATCCGCTTATCGGGGAAAAAATCCTTAAGGACCTGCATTTCTTAGGTCCAATTCTGAAATACGTACGCTATCATCACGAACGTATCGACGGCCAGGGCTATCCTTACGGTCTGCGCGGTCCGCAAATACCGGACGGGGCTAAAATAATCAGCGTGGCCGACTGTTTTGACGCGATAACAACCAATCGCCCGTATCAAAAAAAACGTTCACCCAACCAGGCTTTTAAAATCCTGCGCGACTCAGCCGGAAACGCCCTGGAGAAAGACATGGTCTTTGAATTTATAGCCGAAATCCAGGAAAACGGCGTGGAAGATTAAAATTTCAGCGATCCGATTTGAACCGGCCCAGATAATGATAACCCACTCGGGTCGGAACAGTTCATTACCATATTGCCCAGGTTGCATTCCGAATATCTCTGGAAAAAACCTATTTTTCGTATATTTTTTTATAAAATCGATCCATGTTTTCCTTTGGACCAATAGCGATGAGGATATCACCTCCGTGAATAAGTTCCAGCGATGACGGATTATAAACCCTTCTCCCATCCTTTCTCCTTATTGCCACGATAATCAAGTCAAAATCCTCGCGAATATTTGAATCCATCAATGACTTATCCGCTAAGCAGGAATCTTCCGGAATATTGAGTTCTTCCAGGGTAAGGTCCACCCCCTTACCGGTAAGGGCCAGCTCAAGAAAATCAGTAATAGTCGGGCGCAGAATATTCTGGGCAATACGCATAGCCGCACTTGCGTATGGAGACACCACATGATCAGCACCAGCCCGGTAAAGCTTTTTTTCTACCCCCCTGCTGCTGGCCCGGGCGCAGATAAAGAGCTCGGGATTCAGTGCCCGGGCGCTAAGGACAATAAACAAATTATCCGCGTCCCTGTTGACCACTGAAATAACCCCCTTGGCCCTTTCTACTCCCGCTTCCACCAGATTCTCCTCCTCCATGGCATCTCTTCTCAGATGAGGAATTCCGAGTTCCATGCAACGATCAATGGATTTCTCATCATTATCGATCACTATAATGGAAATTTCCTTTTTGAACAATTCCGCGGCAACAATCTGCCCCATTTGTCCGTGTCCACAAACTATATAATGATCCTTAAAAGTCTTTAGTTCTTTCTGCACTTTTCGCCTCCGATAATTTTCAAGCCACTTACCGTCCAGAAATATTCCCCCGATATAAGCTCCTGTAGCCGCCACAATACCAAAGCCTAACAAAAGCACAAGGATCGTAAAAATACGACCCATGTCGGACAATTCAAAAGGAGCAACGGTAGTCAGGGCTCCGATAGTCAAAAACAGGCCTTTGATCGGAGAGACATCCTCCAGGAACATGTACCCGAACGTGCCGAATAAAAAAAGACAAATAAGGGAAAAAATCAGAACTCCCGCATAGCGGGCCTTATGAAAAAACAAAGAATGTCTCACGCTAACATATCCATAGTTTTAAAATTGAATCTAAAAACAAGGATAAATATGGTTGACGAGCCAATAAACCATACTTACAGTAAAATGAGAAGGCAAATTGAGGTCCTTTAGTAAACAGGCAATAAAAACAGATCAAAAACGACTGACTGTCGCCATTTACTAATAAGGTAGGACAATTAACAATGCGGATCAACCGCAAAAACATGGAGAGTTATTTTAAATGCCCAAACTTGAAGACGGTACTTTAATCAAAGTACATTACACGGGAACCCTTGAAGACGGCACTGAATTCGATTCCTCAAAAGAACGGGGTCCGCTTGAGTTCACGCTTGGTAAAGGAGAGGTGATATCCGGATTTGAGAATACAGTCCGGGACATGGAAGTAGGAGAAACGCGCAAGGTAAATATCCCGCAGGACGAAGCCTACGGAGAACATAACAAGGAATTGGTTTTTGAAGTCCCCGTGGAAAATTTTCCCGCCGACATACCCAGGGAAGAAGGACAGCAAATACTTCTGAAAAGCCCGGAAGGGCAGGAAGCACCTGCCTTTATAGTTTCCGTAAATGAAGAAAACGTGACTGTCGATGCCAATCATCCCCTGGCCGGCTTTGATCTGAATTTTGAACTGGAAGTTATCGAAGCTAACCAGGCTTAAATCGACACAGGCTTATATTCAGTAAAAAAAGAGCGGCCATGGCCGCTCTTTTTTTACATATCAATTTGCTTTGGTTTTCCTGGAAACTTCCAGAACTGAATCAATTTTTCTTATCTTATCAATAGCCTTGTATAAATGCGAACTGTTTTGAACAAGAACCGTAAAATCCAGTTCAGAACGCTTATCGACATTGGAAACAAATTCACCTGAATCAATATCAATTTCTTCCCTGGACAAAATTCCGGAGACCTCGGCAAGCACTCCCCGTTTATTTTTGCATATAATCTTGATCTCCGCCGGAAAAACATTTTCCTCTTCACCTTCCCAAAAGACTTCCAGTATCCGCTCGGGTTCTATCTTCTGCGCGTTGGCACAATCCCGGCGATGAATAGTAACGCCGCGCCCCCGGGAAATATAACCGATGATGGGGTCTCCCGGAACCGGATTGCAGCACTGGGCAAAACGAACCAGAATATCGGAAACTCCTTTTATGGACACGCCCTGGGATTTTTTACCTTCATCCTCCCCGCGTTGTTCTTCGCTGTCCTTTTTTCTGTGCTCCGGCTTTTTTTCTTCCTTTTGATCCTTTGTTTTGGCCAGCAGACGATTCAAAACCTGACGCGAAGTAAGCCGGGCATATCCAACCGCGGACAGCAAATCATCCACTGACTTATATGAAAAATCAGCGGCGACTTGATCCAGATGCCCTTCCTTAATGGCTTTGTTCAGATTGATATCGAGCTTGCGTCCTTCCTTTTCCAAAACCTCCTTCGCCAATGCTATGCTGCGGTCCCTTTCCTCGTTTCTTATCCAGTGCTTGATTCTGGTCCGCGCTTTCGCGGTCTTAACGAACTTAAGCCAGTCCCGGCTCGGATGACGGTGCGGATTAGTAATTATATTTACCGTGTCTCCGTTTTTCAGACGGGTTTCAAGCGGAACAAGCTTGCCGTTGACCTTGGCCCCGGCACAGCGATCACCGACCTCGGAATGAATCATATAAGCAAAGTCAACCGGAGTGGCGCCTTCAGGCAATTCCTTGACCTCTCCCTGGGGAGTAAACACATAAACTTCATCCTCGAAAAGATCAAAGCGCAGGGAGGCCATAAATTCACGCGGGTCTTTCAACTCCTCCTGCCAATCCAGAATTCTGCGCAGCCAGGTAAAACGCTCGGCATCCTTTTCCTTGAGCTTTCCGCTTTCCTTGTATTTCCAATGCGCGGCAACTCCGTATTCGGCAAGCTGATGCATTTCGTCCGTCCTGATCTGAATCTCTATTCGTTCCCCCTCCGGGCCGATCACGGTAGTATGCAAACTGCGGTACATATTGGCCTTGGGCATTGATATGTAATCCTTGAACTTGCCGGGAACCGGTTTCCACATGGAATGAACAAGCCCCAGGACTGAATAGCAGTCTTTGATGCTGTCCACGATTACCCGGAAAGCTATTAAATCGTAAACCTGATCCACGGACAACTGCTGCTGGCGCATTTTATGCCAGACGCTGTATATATGCTTCGCCCTGCCGGTTACTCGTCCGGAAATGTCATTTTCAGTCAGGATAGAGCGTAGGAAAGCGCAGACATTGTCTATGTATTCTTCCGCATCTTCCTGATATTTCTCTATGCCTTCCTTAATCTGCAGATATATGTCCGGCATGGTATAACGCAAGCTCAAGTCCTCCAATTCTCTTTTTATCTTATAGAGTCCAAGCCTGTTGGCCAGGGGAGCGTAGATATCAAGAGTTTCCTGGGAAATAGTCCTTTTTTTTATCTCTTTTTGAAATTCCAGCGTGCGCATATTATGCAGCCTGTCGGCCAGTTTAACCATTATAACCCGAATGTCGTCGGCCATGGCCAGGATCATTTTCCGGATATTTTCGGCCTGGGCCTCCTCCTTGGAATCAAAACTCATTTTGCCGATCTTGGTTACGCCTTCGACAATATGCGCAACATCATGGCCGAACCTTTCTTCGATTTCATTGATTTGCGCTTTGGTATCCTCGACCGTATCATGCAGCAAGCCGGAAACAATGGTCGCTGTATCCAAATTCATATTTACAAGAATATTGGCCACTTCCAGAGGATGAGACATGTACGGTTCCCCATTAAGCCTGATCTGTCCGGCATGAGCAGCCGCCGAAAAAACATATGCTTTCTGGATCAAAGCCAGATCGCCCTGATTGCTGATAAATTGTTTGGTTTTATCAAGTATTTCAGTAATACGTATCATAATTTTGATTGATTCCCGTCCGGAAAAGGACCTGTTTCAGACAAGAAGGGCTAAAAGATCTCGGCTTGGAACCAGAAAACCTGAGTCTGGGGGTCATGCCAGCAATTACTTGGGAGTCCGGCCTTTTGACAAGTATGAGCCAGAAAGGTTTCCCTGTCCCATCCCCATTCAGTCGCCACTTGAGGCAACAATAATCCGGACCGCCAGGCATTGCGGACTAAAAGTCCGTGCCGTCCCGGGACAATGGCTTCAAGGTCGCTCACCTTTTCAAGCGGACTTAATATGGAAATTTCAATCTCCAAGTCGTGATATTCACTTGCATTCACCGGAGGAAAACGCGGATCCTCGAACGCGGCGGAACGGGCCATTTTTTCTACTGTCTTCCATAAAGGAGCATCTCCGACCACGTTGCCGATGCATCCCCTTAACCGCCCGTCTTTTTTCAATGTGACAAACGCCCCCAGTTTTTCTTCCATTCTGGAACTCACCGGCGGGGAGAGATTCTCGCCTGATTCCAAGTCCAATTCCCTGCCTATACTATCCAGGGCCAACTTGCGCAGATAATCCTTTTCCTCATCTGTCAGACTGAAGACAAAATCGCGCATAAAAACCTCCTCTGCGGATAGAAGAATATTCTTGCCTGAGCAGAATCATAAGCATATCCGCGGCCAAACGCAACTAGCGCGACCTTCACGCCACCAAAAAAAGCCGCTGGACCTCAGCCCCACGGCTTTTACGATATTTTATTGCCAGGTTTTCATCCGGAAATGGCCTTTTCCCGGCTTAAGAGCGGCAAAAGGACACAATCCCCGCCGATAATTTTTAACTCAAGGTCTGACAGTAAACACGGGAATATCCGATGTCTTGATTACATTTTCCGCCACAGAGCCAAAGACAATCTTGTCAATCCCTTTACGGCCGTGTGTTCCCATAATTATCATGTCCACCTGTTTTTCATGAGCCAGCTTTTTAATTTCAGAAACCGGATATCCGCTGCGGACAAGCCCCTGTGCATCATTTTCCGCGCAGTGCTTCTCAATAAATTCCTTCATGAGTTTTGTCGCGTTCTGCTCAACTTCCTGTGCGAATTTGTTCACCGAGACAGCCGGTACATGCATGCCCACATATTGAGTCATTGTCGGAGAAACATACAAAAAGTAAAGTCGGGCATCGAATTTTCGGGCAAAGAATGTGGCATAATGCGCCAATTTGGGGCTCATTTCGGAAAAATCAACACAGCAAAGAATTTTTTTGATTTCCATTGCGATCTCCTTGTCGGGTCTGGTTTCTGGGGCATCCCCATTTTGTTTTACAGAATTCCAAAAGAGAATATCCCGAAATCAGGCTTAATTCAACCTTGCATGTTCAACTTGTTTTGATCCGCTAAAAACCAAACCCTTGCCTGCCGTTTTAATAAAATCCTTCTTGACCTTATACCTCCCAATATATATAAACCGAAGGATTTTTTATGCTGCTTTTGTATGTCCTTTGGCGGAACAATCTGTACCGGCAATTTTAACTCGCAAAAAATTTGGTGAACAGATATGAACAATCTAAAAGGAGGCATTTATGGCCGTTAATGTTGTTGGCCATCCTTTGGTCCGGCACAAGCTGGGAATTATGCGCAAAAACGATATAAACACAAAAAATTTCCGTGAGTTGTCTGCCGAATTGGCCCGGCTTCTGACTTATGAAGCGACCAAAGACCTTGAAATGGACAAAAAAACTATTCAGGGCTGGGCGGGAAACGTCGAAATTGAAGAAATCAAAGGGAAAAAAATAACTGTCGTCCCCATTTTAAGGGCCGGACTAGGCATGCTGGACGGAGTAATAGATCTTGTACCCGGAGCCAAGATAAGTGTGGTCGGCCTGTATAGAAACGAAGAAACACTGGAACCGGTCACATATTACGTAAAACTGGCTTCAGACATGCACAAACGAATCGCCCTGATAATTGACCCCATGCTGGCTACAGGCGGGACACTTTCAGCGACCATAGACATGCTTAAAGAAGCTGGATGCAAAAGGATACGCGGACTCTTCCTGGTTTCGGCCCCGGAGGGACTCGACCGGATTACCAAAGAACATCCGGATGTCGATATTTACACGGCCAGCATAGATGAAAAATTAAACGACATCGGTTATATCCTTCCCGGCCTCGGCGATGCCGGAGACAGGATTTTTGGAACAAAATAAGCACCACGCGGTGCTTTTTTTTTGCCGTCAATACCAAGGCCAACTGATTTAGACATCAAAATCCAATCATAAGCACGGTACAGGAGGTACTTTATGTCCGATTCTGCAAAATCAACTGAATACCACTTTCGTCTCCGGGACTCCCTGCTCGGGGCGCAAATGCTCTTCGTCGCTTTCGGAGCCCTGGTCCTGGTGCCCCTTTTAACCGGACTCGATCCCAACGTCGCCCTGTTCACGGCGGGAGCGGGAACGCTTATTTTCCAACTGGTTACCAGACGCCAGGTACCAATTTTTCTGGCTTCCTCATTTGCTTTTATCGCGCCCATAATCTACGGCGTGCAGCAATGGGGAATTCCCGGCACGCTTTGCGGACTGGCGGCAGCCGGGATATTCTATATTCTGCTTAGCGGACTTATTACCCTCAAAGGCATGGGCATTGTCACTAGACTGTTACCCCCGATAGTTACCGGACCGGTTATCATGGTTATCGGACTTATTCTGGCTCCAGTAGCGGTAAACATGGCCCTGGGCAAAACCGGTGACGGAAGCGCGGTACTCGTTCCTGAAAACACAGCCATTTTGCTGTCAATGATTTCCCTGATTACAACCATAATAATCTCCCTTTTCGGAAAAGGCATGCTCCGGCTAATTCCTATCCTCTCCGGGATAATAGTCGGTTACATTGCCTCTCTTATAGCCGGAATAGTTGATTTTTCTCCGGTTTACGAAGCGCCCTGGATTGCGGTCCCCAATTTTGTCTTTCCGGAATGGAACCTCAAGGCTATTCTGTATATTGTTCCGGTGGCGATAGCTCCGGCTATTGAACATTTCGGCGACATATTGGCCATCAGTTCCGTTACCGGCAAAAATTATATGGAAAAACCGGGCATCAACCGCACAATGCTCGGTGACGGTTTAGCCACTTCCATGGCCTCCTGCCTGGGCGGCCCTCCGAATACAACCTATTCCGAAGTAACCGGAGCGGTAGCATTACTGAAAATATTCAATCCGGCAATCATGACCTGGGCTGCAATCTGCGCCATTCTTCTGGCCTTCATAGGAAAAGTCGGGGCATTACTGCAGACCATACCTGTTCCGGTCATGGGCGGAATCATGATCCTTCTTTTCGGGACGATAACCGTTGTGGGCATAAACAATCTGATCCGCTCCAGAATAAACATAATGAACGCCAGAAACATGGCCATTGCTTCCATAATAGTTGTATTCGGAATAGGCGGAATGAATTTTTCAGCCGGGCAATTCACCCTGGAGGGAATAGGTCTGGCCGGAATAATCGGCGTTGTCTTAAATCTTGTCCTTCCTGTCGACAAGACAAACGAATAAGATGAGGTGCGGATACAAAATCCGGATGAGGCTGACATCACTCATCGGCGGGCATTAGGAAACCACAGGTCAAAAACTTGAACTCGCAGAAAATTTGCTGAACAGATACGGCCGGAGAAAGATCTTCGGCCTTTTCATGTTGCTCTCTGCCCGCAGCTTGGCAGACATAAAATCGGCCGCGAAAAAATTATACGTCGAATTTCCAGCCTTAACCTTTTTTATTTGCCGCCAACTATTTTCTGAATCACTGCATCGAGTTCTTCAATCTTATACGGCTTTATCAGCGCGGCACGAAAACCATAATCCGCAAACCTGGACATGACCGGATCATTGGAATAGCCGCTGGACGCAACCGCCTGAACCAGGGGATCCTTTTTCATCAGTTTTTTAATCGTTTCCTTCCCACCCATTCCGCCGGGAATAGTCAAATCCATAACGACAACATCAAATTTTTCATTAGCGGACAAAGCCTGTTCATATTCCTGAATAGCAGTTTCACCGTCCGGAACCGAAACGACTTCATACCCCATTTCCTGAAGCAAATTAGCGGTTACTTCGGCCAGGTCCCGCTCATCGTCCATAAAAAGTATTTTGGCATCAAACCATTTTTGTTCCTCAGAATCGGATTTCGGTTGCAATTCGATTTTATTACTTTCCGCGGCCGGAAAATACACATGAAAGACTGTTCCCTTGCCGGGGGCGGAGTCTACTTCTATCCACCCGCCGTGTTTTTTGACTATGGAGAATACAATTGCCAGTCCCAGCCCGTTTCCCTGGTCTTTAGTCGAAAAATAAGGGTCAAAAACTTTGTCCAAATCCTGAAATCTTATACCCACACCATTGTCACTGACCGTCAAAAGGACATATTTTCCGGGTTGCAGCGGATTGGCTGCATCTCCATGCACTATCTTGTTTTTGGCGTGAACAATCAGCTCCCCGCCGCCGGGCATGGCCTGATCCGCATTTATGACCAGATTTTGAATGACCTGATTGAACTGCCCGCGATCAGCCATCACCGGCCATAAATCTTCTTCAATGTCCAAACTGTAACCGACATTCGAACCGCTCAGGGCGAATTCCACAGTCTGCTTCAGAGCTTCCTCCAAATAAAAAACACTGCGTACCGGCTCCCCACCCTTGGAAAAAGTCAATAATTGCTGAGTCATGTCCCGGGCGCGCAGACAGGCGTTCTCCGCCTTGGTCAAAAGTCCGAGGACTTTCTTATTCTCCCGTTCATGAAAACGGACCAATGAAAGATTGGCCATTAAACCAGCCAGCAAGTTATTGAAGTCATGGGCAATTCCCCCGGCCAGCAATGCGATTGATTCCAGCTTCTGGCTTTTGACCATCTCCTGTTCCAAGCGCTTTCTCTCTGTGATGTCCTCATAAAGACCAATGACGCCGCTGATTTTCCCCTGCATATAAATTGGAAAACCGCGCAGTTTAACCTGAATCATGCTTCCGTCTTTATGCCTGCGTGAGCCTTCCCCTTCAACCTGCTCTCCGCCTTCAATCTTGCGCGTAAACTCACGCGCTTGCTCAACGACATCCTCGGTAGTCAGGATATCGTCCACACTTCCGCCAATCAATTCTTCCCGACGATAACCGAACATCTGTTCAAAACTTTTGTTCACATCTACGATTGCGCTCTTATCGTCCATAAGCACGATCGCCACCGGAGCATTGGTAAAAAGCTGGGAAAAATACTGCCGCTGCCGGACAAGCGCGTTGCGTGTGCGCACCGCTTCAGTCATGTCCCGGACCACCAGTATCCCCACGAATTCTTCATTTTCCCGCGCGATAGAACATGTCAACTGAGCGGATATCGTTTCCTGATCCTTATTCAGGATATCCACTTCCATAATTGTCCCATGTCCCCTGCCGGAAAAAAGATGCTCGTTTATCTTTTCGGCCATTCTCTGATCAAAAAGATCGGACAGACGCATGCCGCGCAATTCTTCTCCAGTATATCCCAGAACAGTAGCCGCAGGCATGTTCATGTCGAAAATACGCCCCGCCGGCAATTCGACAAACAAGATCAGGTCACTGATCTGGTCAAGCA
>JBNJHA010000064.1:7116-12549 GCA_051748085.1 Thermodesulfobacteriota bacterium | reverse complement strand
AGGATCCCCCCGCACACTCTGAGCTTGCCCTCTCTCCGTTCACCCTGAGCCTGTCGAAGGGTGCACCAATTCAGAACGCCCTTCGACAGGCTCAGGGCGAACGGGGATTGTGATACTCAGGCTGTTGAACGGAAATGCTACATGAGTCATGGCCTCGCTTCTTCTGTTTTTTGGGATAAGGCAGAGCTGATCTATTGAATTTTAGAATCCGGGGCCGGACCTGTTGGTGCGGTATCACCCTTCGACAGGCTCAGGGCGAGCGGGGTGGTGATTTTTCCGTGGAATACGCAAGCGCCCGGCGAGGACCCCCCGGCTTGCATTTGGAATTTTTGAACAGCCGGTTGAATAAGGATTTTTTCAGCATGCTGCAAAAAAGGCTTCTCAAATAGAGTATTTTGGAGTATATTCCAAATTATGACATTAAAAATTGGAGTGTGCTCCCATGATAGGTAGTTTCATAACCACATATAAAAGACTTTTGCAGGCCACGGAGTATAGGCATCACAGGTATGTTTACGACAATTTTAATCTGAACAATCGGCTAACAGGGATAATAGGTCCGAGGGGAACTGGAAAGACCACCCTTATTTTGCAGTATATTCAGGAAAATATTCAGGATAAGGATGAGTGTATATATGTATCGGTCGATCATATTTATTTTTCTCAGCATCATCTGCTGAACTTCATCCATGAGCTATACGAAGATTATGGAGTGAGATATTATTTTTTTGATGAGATTCACAAATATCGGAATTGGAATCAGGAACTGAAAAATGCTTACGACTCTTATCCGGACATAAAAATTGTTTTTTCAGGAAGTTCAAGTATCGACCTGATCGGGGGGACTTATGACCTGTCCAGGAGAGGCGTAATTTTTAAGATGAAAGGGATGTCCTTCCGAGAATATTTAAAATTCAACGACATAGCAAATGTTAATGCTGTTACTCTGGATCAAATCATAAACAATAGATCCGAAATAGAAAGCAGCCTCGCTAAAATAAAAAAAATAAAAGGACACTTCAAAGAATATATGGGTTGTGGATATTATCCCTTTTATCTTGAAGACATAGATACATATAAGCAAAAAATATTAAGAGTAATCGACAAAACAATATTTGAAGACATAGCAAATTTTTATAATTTAAAGACAGCAAATTTAACTCATTTCAAAAGAATATTGTCGTATTTAGCAACGATCCCTCCCGGAGAATTAAGTATAAACAGCATTGCAGGGCATATCGGATTAGATAATAAAACTATACAAAACTATTTGCATATTTTATATGAGACTGGACTTATAGAATTGCTGGCCGTTAACAAAGCAGGCAGCAGTTTATTAAAAAAGACTGAAAAAATATACTTGGACAATCCTGATTTATATGCGGCAATAATAGAGGAAATAGGATATGAAGCCAAACTTGGAACCATAAGGGAAAGCTTTTTTGTAAGAATGCTTAAAAACGCAGGATATAACATATACTATAGTCAGGTTGGGGATTTTGAAGCTTGCGGAAATTTTTTTGAAATAGGTGGAAAAAGGAAAACGAAAAAGCAGATTCGGAAAAATCTTGATCATTCCTATTTGGTTAAGGATGATATTCTGTATGGAAACAAATATGAAATCCCGTTATATCTTTTTGGATTTTTGTATTGAAGAAGCTCTGCTGTAAAACACTCAGCCGGAATAGATTTTATTGCGGATACTTGGTCGAGTTCAAGACGGGCCCTTCGACAGGCTCCCTTCGACAGGCTCAGGGCGAACGGGGATTGTGATATTCAGGTTGTTTAACGGAAATGCTACATGAGTCATGGCCTCGCTTCTTCTTTTTTGGGGAATAGGGCAAAGCTGGTCTATTGAATTTTAGAATCCGGGGCCGGACCTGTCCTTTCTCCGCACACCCTGAGCCTGTCGAAGGGTGGAGCGAAGGAAGGTGTCAAGGACCTGTTGGTGCGGTATCCGGTTCGACAGGCTCACCGTGAACGGGGGATTTTTAGGGAGATAAGCGCCCGGCATATTGATTCAGTCTGTTACTCCTGAACCAGGATCCCCCCGCATACTCTGAGCTTGCCCTCTCTCCGTTCACCCTGAGCCTGTCGAAGGGTCATCCTGATCCTGTCGAAGGGTGTCCTGAAGATGACCGAGCCAGCCGGGAGACCTCGGCCCAATCCCCACGCATCATTGCCTCTTTCTTTTTCCGGCTCCAGCCCTTAATTTGTCGTTCGGCGGCTATCGCCTCTTCGCGGGTTGTGAAGGTCTGCGAAAAGACCAGTTTCACCGGACGGCGCATGAAGGTGTAGCAGTCCTGGAATTCTCCAGACTCATGCTGTGAGATGCGGCGTTCAAGGTCATCGGTGTGCCCGGTGTAGTAGCTTCCGTCTCGGCAGCGAAGGATATAGACCCAAAAAGGTTTCATACGTACGACTTCCGTGTTGGCGTGATATGCTTAAACCGTGCCTGCTTTACCGAAACTCCCCGTCCTGCCTGAGCTTGTCGAAGGGTGGAGCGAAGGAAGGTGTGAAGGGCCTGTTGGTGCGGTACCCGGTTCGACAGGCTCACCGTGAACGGGGGATTTTTAGGGAGGCAAGCGTTCGGCATATCGATTCAGTCCGTTCCTCCTGAACCAGGATCCCCCCGCACACTCTGAGCTTGCCCTCTCTCCGGTCACCCTGAGCCTGTCGAAGGGTGCACCAATTCTGAACGCCCTTCGACAGGCTCCCTTCGACAGGCTCAGGGCGAACGGGGATTGTGATATTCATGGTTGCCAGAGAATCCGTGGTTCGGCCTGGCCAAGTCATTGAATAATTAAAGAAAATATCCCCAAAAGGTCAGGTTTTTGGAAGTAGACCCGCCATTTTGATATCAGATTAGTTTTAAGCATGATGCTTGACGTTATTGGCGGGCAGCGTTATTAATTTCTTATGATAAAGTCCTTTCAAGATAAGGAAACAGAAAAAATATTCAACAGGCAGATTTCAAAAAAGCTGCCGCAGGATATTCAGTATATTGCGCGAAAAAAACTGATAATTATTGATGCCGCAACTCAATTGAATGATTTGCGAACGCCGCCTGGTAACCGATTAGAGGCATTACAAGGAGATCGTAAAGGGCAACACAGCATACGCATAAACGACCAATGGCGAATTTGTTTCATGTGGAGAGATGGTGCGGCATACAATGTTATAATAGCAGATTATCATTAGGAGGTTATATGAACAAAGAATTCCCCCCCATCCATCCCGGCGAAATTCTCATGGAAGAATTTTTAGAACCAATGGAAATCAGTCAATATCGTTTGGCAAAGGATATAAGTGTGCCTCCAAGGCGCATAAATGAAATTGTCCATGGAAAAAGAGCCATAACCGCGGATACCGCTCTCCGGCTTGGCCGATACTTCGGTATGTCGGCGCATTTTTGGTTAAACCTTCAAACTCGATACGATCTTGAGAGGACTGAAGATTACTTATCGCACAGGCTTGAAGATGAGGTACATGTCCGTCGAGCCCGGGTAAGTTAGTTTCCATCCGGAAACGGCCGGATTGGGCAGATTAATCGGCAAGCCGGCTGTCCCATTTCCAAAATCTTGTCACGAACCGGATGAACTTTATGCCCTTGTCCAGGGTGATTTCCACAAATTTTTCATCCCTTTCACAACTTCTATAGACCATCGCGGATTGGATTTTCAGGAATGCCTGGTTCGACTCAGCCAGGCAAGCAGATAGATCACTGCGAATCCGATCAGCATCATCAAGCCGGCGAGACTCAGCCAGGCATCCATTGATGGCCAGAACGGCTCGGTGCCGATCAGCTTTTCCTTGCCGGAGATCTCGATGTAGGTCCGGTTCTGAAACGGCCACACCGCGCGCAGAGTGCCGATCAGCACGCCGGTAATCAGCATGTTCATGATCTCCGAGTAATGCTGCATCAGCCATTTGAGTGAATGCGCGAACGTGAGGAGTCCGATCAGGCAGCCCAGCAGGAAGGGAACCAGTACGCTGATGTCCAGGGAGCCGATCGCTCCGAGAATCAGGGCGTATTTCCCGAGAATCAGGAGGATAAAGGAACCGGAGATCCCCGGGAGCAGCATGGCGGAAATGGCCAGCGCGCCGCAAAGAAAAATGAACCACGACGCGTCCGGGGTCCTGGCCGGAACCAGGGAAACAATGATTGTGCCGAGCGCGATGCCGGCGAATACGGCCAGGCCGGGTTTGATGCTCAGTCGGGCGTATTTTTTGAGCAGGAGAATGACCGATCCGCCGACCAGTCCGAAAAACAGGCCGTAAATGGGTTCGGGATGATGCTGTACGAAATAGGGCAATGGGATCATCTTGGTAAAAATAATTACAGCCAGGATAATGCCGAATCCGAGCGGCAGCAGGAAAAAAAACGGAATGGCAGCCGCGGCCTTTTTGATTTCCAAACGCAGTAAAAGCCGCAGCCATTTGGGGTTGAAGACGGTGATGGCCTCCAGCAGACGTCGATAGATCCCGAGGATGTAGGCCATGGTTCCGCCACTGACCCCGGGGATGATATCCGCCGACCCCATGCACATGCCTTTGCCCACCAGTTTGGGGATTTCCGGATCGAGCGCCTGGACGACCAGGAATTCGACCCACGGCAGCCGATGCTGAATTACCGCCGTCAGCCGGCGAACCAGACGGGAGTGGAGCGGCGTGGCGAAGAACAAGGCCATCGGCGGGAGTGCTATAATTAAGGAGCCAATGGCGATATCCGTCAGCCAATGAGCACCGCCCACCAGCCGAGGCAGGATGGACAGAAGGATCAGTCCCGCAGCCCAGCCCAATGCGCGCAAACCGTAACAACGGATCAAAAAAATCGAGAACATTATGGACACAGTGCCATGATCGCCCGGAAAGCTGGACGAGGATGAATCCTTGGTGGGCAGCCACGGCACCATTTCCGTCAGTAAATGGACGGGTTCCAGAATCTTCGAAGGACTGCTGCGGTCGATCTCGAGAAACAGTCTTGCCAGCTGCACCGTAACCAGCGCATAACAGGCCATCAGCACACAGCTTGTGACCCGCTCAAGCAACTCTTCCCGGGGACCTCCGGCGGCCATGTAATGCCAGAACAAAAACAGGAACAGAAAGGCCGGGACCAAATCAAAGCTGCGGTTGTTGACGAACGCCCAGAACACCGCCA
Source organism: Thermodesulfobacteriota bacterium (assembly GCA_051748085.1). Classification (GTDB taxonomy): domain Bacteria; phylum Desulfobacterota; class Desulfovibrionia; order Desulfovibrionales; family Desulfonatronovibrionaceae; genus CAYNNQ01. The sequence continues at coordinate 7,388 of JBNJHA010000064.1, read as the reverse complement.
TCGGCTGGTTGCCGGCCAACATGCCGTTCAGAGTGAAAAAGGTCCATTCGTCGATAGCGTTCCAGGCATCACGCCACGGTCCGGGGATGAACCAGCTGCAGGCGAGAAGCAATGTTACTGCCAGGGCTCCCGCCAGCAGGGGCGGGTTCCAGCCTTTTTTTTCGTTTTCGTTGGTCATGTGTTAATATTCAGCGGATGCATGCAGCAACAGGTGCATAGTTTGAGTTTGCTTTAAAAAACTTATTTAAGCACAGGTTTACGCAGATTTCAAG
>JBNJHA010000064.1:0-7016 GCA_051748085.1 Thermodesulfobacteriota bacterium | reverse complement strand
TCCCGGCTTGTCTAGCTTCATCCAGGACATCACCGTGCTCGGAGATTATGCCCCGGTCAAACAGGTGCAGAACGGGAATCGCGGCGACCATTTCGTATCCGTGCGCCTCCAGGGGCAGACGCATGGCGTCCATGGCAAATCCCATGTCCTTTTCGTCCTCCTGCTCGGCAATTGCCGCGATCACCGCTTTTCTGCCCTGCCCGGCCAGGCGGCTGGACCACTGCCTCGGTCTTGTGTCCGCGAAGTCGTAATAACAGTACAGACGGTCGATAAATGCCTTGACCCAGGAGGTAACGTTGTAATTGTGCACCGGGGTGATAAGGACCAGTCCCTTTGCTTCCTGTATTTTGGGATACAACAGGGTCATCCCGTCCTGAAACTGGGTGCAAATTTTGTCCTTGCGGCATTTTTCGCAACCCACGCACGGGTCATAGCGGTAATCGCGCAGATGAACTTCCTGCATTTCTTTGTGCGCCTCGCGGGCTCCGTCCATAACGGCTTTAAGCATCTTGTGCGAGTTTCCGTTTTTCCGCGGGCTTCCCTCAATTCCAAGTATCATGAGTTTCCTCCTTTTTTAAAGTTTTTGTCCAAAACGCAGGGCACTGGCCGGGACGGCCACGTTCATGTCCGGCTGGATCAGTTCGCTGCCCTGTTCCATGAAGGGTAAAAATAGCGCCCTGCAGCGGCGGAGCAGGAATTTGCTCCTGGAGAGCCTGCTTCTGATATCTTTCTTGTCCTGTGCCAGATCGTATATGACCGGAATTATCGCCTCATAGGCCTCGCTTACCGGAAGCGTGCAGGGAAAAGTGTCGCTCGGGTTGAAATCTCTGGGCTTTTTACTTGCGAAGCCAAATACAGTGCTTTGCCGGGACAGACGCAGGAATAAAGCCGGATTTAGCTTGAACGCGGGGATCAGGAAGGTAAGCGGTTTGCTGTCCGCCTTTGCGTCCGTGACCCGGGGCAGGTTGGCCAAACGGACCAGATCGTCTCTGGAGTTTAAGCCAAGCATGGAATTTTTTACTTCTATTTCCCAGAAAGGCAGCCATGTGAGCCGGGCGTCCTTCTCGCCGGCGAAAGCATAATCGATATTGTGCAATTTGCCCTGAATGGAGGTCCACATACGGCGGCAATTGTCGCAGAATTGGATCAGGCTGGAATTGTCCCCGCAGAGGTCCCAGCCGCAATGCGGACAGATCGCGGGCTGAAAGGAAGGCTTGGTGTCCGGTTCCGGGGCGGATTGTTTCAGAATCGAGTACGGGGAGACCTCCTTCAGCATATTACCGGTAAGTCCGTCATAGATCTTGTCTTTCAAGGCGAAAACCGGGGAATGCACGAGCATTACCAGATCTCCTATATGGCTCTGCAGAGGAGGCTCGGCCTGGCTGGGACCTAAACCGAGCAGTCTTGATCCGATTTTCCTGACCAATGAATTCTTTTTTATTGCCGGCTTTATATACAGAGAATTGGAGTTCGGACCCGCGAAATGGAGGCTCTGGGTCTGGGTGCGCAGTCCCAGGGAATAGGGGATGCCCTTTATCCGGGCCGCCAGATAACTTATGTCCAGGATGCGGTGCCGTATTTCCGGGCCGGTCATGGCGAAAGTAAGTCCTCGAAAATGCCAGTAAGGAACGTATATTGTCTTTTCCGGTCTGTTTTCATGCCGGGGCGGGATCAAACAAGTCAGGTGACCGGGACTGGTTATTATATGCCTGACCCGGCAGTACGGGCAGTCGATTATATGCTCGCTCTCATCCAGACCTATCGGGGCCCCGCATCTGGGGCATCCTAATTTGTACTGCAATTAAATTCTTTCTCCACAGGAATTGCAGAAATTGGCGCCCGGCAGGTTTTCCGCGCCGCAGGCCGAGCAGAAGGTCTTGCCGGTTTCCTCTTTTGCCGGGGTGCCGCATTTGGGGCAGAAGCGGGCGTTTGCAGCCAGGTTTTTGCCGCACTTGCGGCATTGATCGACGACCATGACCTGGTGCCCGCAGTAGGGGCAGAACCCGGCGTCTCCGGGTATGCCGTGCCCGCAGTCCGGGCAGGTCTGCTTTTCCGGAGTCGAGTGTTGCCCGGTTTGCTGCGTCTGTCCCGGCTGCATGAACTGGTTCATCATGGCCGGCATCATAAAACCCATGCCCATGCCCATGCCTTCCCCGGCCGTACCCTGGTTTTCCGCCGCCTTTTCCATACTCATGGCCGCCTTCATGTGCATGAGCTTCTGCATGTCCGAAAAGAGGCCCATTTTACTCTTGTCGTCCATGGCCTCCTGCACTTCCGGAGGCGGGGTGATGGAATTTATGAACAGGTCGGTCAGGGCCAGGCCGAAATGGCTGAAATCCTCCCTTAATTTTTCCTGCAGGGCGTCCGCCCATTTTTCGTACTGACCGGGCAGATCCAGAATGGTATCCAGATTTTCACCCATGAAATCATTCAAGCGGGAGACGATCACCCGGCTTAAGTATTCCTCGATGTTCTCGGTACTCAGGCTGGGCACGGTACCGATAAGCGAATTTATGAACAGAAGCGGCTGGACGACCCGGATGTTGAACATGCCGAAGGCGCGCATCCGGATGAGCCCCAGCTCGGAGTCCTTGAAGGCCACCGGATCCCGTGTTCCCCATTTGAGACCCGGGAATATCTTCATGTTCACGAAATAGGCTTCGGCCCGCAGAGGACTTTCAAATCCCCAGGGCGCGGCAAGAATTTTATTTAAAACGGGAATGTTCCCGGTCTTCAGGGTGTGCCGACCCGGTCCAAACACATGTACGGCCTTGCCGTTATAGAAAAATACCCCGGCCTGACTTTCCCGGGCGATAAGCTGCGCTCCCCATTTGATTTCGCCGGACCCTGTCTCCGGCAGTCTTTGAACCATTTCCTGTCCGGTGGAGTCGAACCACTCCAGAAGTTCCAGAAAGAATATGTTGTCCCTGCCCATGTAACCCTCCGTGTTTACTTTCCATCCGGAAATGGCCTTTTTTAAATGTAATTGCTTAGATTTTTGGTATCTGTTCAGCAAATATTATGCAATCCCGTTTCAGCCTATCCTTTGTCCACGAATAAAACAAGTCCGCCTAGTTGGCGTGTATATTTTTGTCTTGCAGGGAGTGTTTTTTACGGATGTCCGCTCTCCATGACACAGATTAAAAAAGTATAATTTTTAGGTTGCAAGTGTTATGAAATCGTATTATCGACTCAGGAAATTAAAACAACCAAAACGGAGGCTGTCGATTTTGAATTCGGCAAGGATTTTTATCTGCTGTATAGGCTTGTTTTTTCTGTCTTTTATATTTTGTGCTTCGGCCGGAGCCAAGACGGTGCGCAAGGACACCAACGGCGACGGGAAAGTGGACAAAACGGCCCGTTTCAATAGTCGGGGCGATCTGGTTCTGCTTTGCGTGGATGCGGATGGGGACGGCCGATTGGAGAGAAAACAGCATTATGAGGCGGGGGATCTGACCCTGGTGGAGCAGGATATGGACGGGGACGGTTTTTTTGAGCGCCGGGATGAATACGCACAAGGAACAAGGACACGGCAGGAGATATACACGGCCGGGGGCAGACTCAAACAGGTGTCGCTTTTCAATGCCGCCGGCGATGTACAACGCATGAAAAAGGACACAAATGAAGACGGGCATCTGGACAGGGTTATCTGGTTTGAAAACGGCCGTCCTGTTTATTCGGAAACAGATAAAAACGGCAACGGACGATGGGAGTTAAAACAGGAGTTTTTAGGGGGCAATATCTCCCGGCGGCTTCAGGATGAGGACGAAAACGGCTTTGCCGAGGCCGTCTTTGAATTCTGCCCGGACGGAGGCCCGAAAAAAAGCGCCCATGACCTGGACCGGGACGGCTTCCGGGAGACTGCGCGCTACTACGTGAACGGTTCGGTTACCAGACAGGAGACATTGTCCGGGAAAGAGGGCCGGGTGGAGAGGATCACGTTTTTTTCCCGGGGAGAGCCGAAGCGCATGGAGCGTTATACCGAAAACGGCACCGCTCCCGTAGAGGTTCATTTTTTTGAAAACGGCCGGCCGGTGCGCGTTGAAAGGGACAGAAGCGGCAATGGGGACATGGATGAGTTCGTTTTTTTAAACGCCCGGGGGGACCCGGCCCGGATGGAAAAAGACAGCGACCAAAGCGGGGAAGTGGACCTGATAATCGAGTATGAGCAAGGAGATCCGGTGCTTCAAAAAATGGATGAAGACGGGGACGGATTCCTGGAAACCGAGACGGAATTTGAAAACGGCGAGCGTAGGCGCATGCGCCGGGACACGGATAAGGACGGGGAGTTTGAGGTCTTTGTGGACTATGACGGGCAGGGCAGGCGAGCGGCCCTGAAGATGGACCGGAGCGGGGACGGTAAACTGGATACCTGGCAGGAATACGCACGGGGCGAACTGGCGGAACTAAGGCGGGACAGAAGCGGCAACGGCCGGGTGGACACCAAAGTCTTTTTTTGCGGCGGGGAAAAGAAGCGACTTGTCCGGGACGCGGACGGGGACGGATATTTCGAGACCAGTCAGTTTTACGACCGTAAGGATTGGGACATGGTTCTGGAACGCGACTCCGCAGACGGGGAGCCGGTGGCCAGGCTGTATTACAAAAAGGGCGCCCTGCGCAAAAAAATGAGTTTTTCCCCGGCCGGAGAGGTGGAATTCGTGGAGCATTTCGATTCCCGGGGCGATTTGGTCAAAACCCGGGAAAAGGAGGAGGGGGGAGGCGAGCTCACCTGGTTTTACGGGGAAAACGGACAGGCCCTGCGTGCGGAAAGAGACAGCGACAGGGACGGCAGTCCGGAAGAGACGTTTTTTTATCAAAACGGGACTCTCACTCGGGTGGAAGAGGACAGCAACGGGGACGGGCAGGCGGATATCCGGGAATACTATGACCAAAGCGAGACCCTGCTTCGCCGGGAAACGGATCTGGATCACGACGGAAAGGCGGATATGGTCAAGCAGAACCGGAAGTAACTTGCTGATATATTAAGGAAGAAACACATAAATAAAGCCGTATTGTAAAATAAGAGTAAAAACAGGAGGGAGGTCAGGCATGTTCGAGTTTTTGTCCAGGGGAGGTTTTTTAGTCTATCCCATTCTGGCTTGTCTGGTTCTGGTAGCGGCCATTTTTACGGAAAGGATGATCCGGTTCGCACTCTTACGCAGTCGGGGCAGCGGATTGGCCCATAAGGTGGCCGGACTGCTCCGGCAGGGTTCGGTTGAGGAGGCCCGAAAGTCCGCCGCAAGCAGCCGTTCGCCTATGGGCAATGTCTTGAGCCAGGCCATTGATGCCCGGGATCTGGACCGGGAGATGCTGGAATCCGTTCTGGTCAGCGCCACGGACGAGGAGGTGCGCAGGCTTTCCGCTTACAGCCAACTTATGGCCACCATGGGGAATATTGCTCCCCTTCTTGGCCTTCTGGGCACGGTTATCGGCATGATCAAGGCGTTCATGGTCATCCAGGAGATGGGCGGCAAGGTGAACGCTGCCGTTCTGGCCGGGGGGATCTGGGAAGCCATGCTGACCACGGCGCTGGGGCTCAGTGTGGCCGTACCGACCATGCTCGCCCACAGCTATCTCCTGGCCCGGATCGACAAATACGAGGTCCGGCTTAAAAAGGGCGCGGTCACTTTTTTAAAGTCTCTGAGCACGGAGTAGGCGCTTATGATTGTCCATTTCAAGAAGCGGGAAAGATACAAGATGCAGGCCCCGCTGACCGCACTTATCGACATCGTGTTCATGCTCCTCATCTACTTCCTTTTGACCACCAATTTCATTGTTGACGAGGGCATCAAGGTGGACCTTCCCCAGGCCAAGGCCTCGGCCCCGCAGGTGCACAAGGAACTGGTGGTTTATGTGGATTCCGATTCCCGGACCTGGATCGGAGATGAGCAGATCCCCGAGGACAAGCTTTTTACCGCGATCAAGAGTCGGCTGGCCGAAAAAGTGAACAGGCGGGTCATAGTCCGGGCGGACCGCTCCCTGGTCTTGAACCGGGCCGTGCACGTCATGGACGTAATAAAGGCGGCCGGGGCGGAAAAGCTCTGCCTGGCCACGGAAAAGACAGAGGACTGAGCGGGCATGAGTGAAGGGAATATCCTTTTGGGGGGTCTTCTGGTCCTGTTTTCCGCCATGCTCATTGCGGCCGTGGCCATGGCCCCGGACCCGGGCCCGCGTGATCTGGAGGCCATTGAAGTGGATATGGGATCGGATTCACTTCAAAGCTCCCGGAATATCCCCCGGCCCCGGCCCAGACCAAAGAATATAAAGCCGGTGCAGGAAAAAAGGATCGACCCGTTTGATCGTGCGCGCAAAGTCTCCCGGGCGGACAGGGTGGACAAAAGTGCCCCGGATGCGCCCTCGCTTCCTTCCCTGCAGGGTATGGGCGCTGTTTCCGCCCCGGCTTCCCCGGGAGATGCGGCAGTGAGCGCCACGGACGCCGCAGCCGGTTTTATGGGCCGCGCGGATTATCTGGAACTGTTGAAGATGCGCGTAGGTGCGTTCAGGAAATATCCCCCCGAGGCCAAATCCCGGGGAGTGCAGGGGCGGGTGCGGGTCAGGTTTCAGGTGGACAGGGCCGGGAAAGTCATGGGCGTTGCCGTGATCGACGGCAGCGGAAGCAGGGAACTGGACCGGGCGGCTGTGAAAGCGGTGAAGAATGCTTCGCCTTTTCCCCGCGCCCCGTCGGACATGTTCAGCTATCCGCTTACGCTGCAGGTGGAAGTCAGTTTTGAGCTGACCTGAATCTTATCCGGAGAGTTCTGGAGCGTTTGTTTATCAACCAAAAAAGGAGTTTTTGTCATGCGAAAAGTTTTGAGTCTGTTTTTGGGGTTTGCGCTTGTCCTGTGCGTTTTTACCTCTGCTTTGGCCATGGCTCCGGACTACGACCGGGCGGTGTATCTGGGAGCGGAAGCTGTAGAAAGAGCGGAAGACCTGCTGGCAATGGAATTTTCCAAGACAAAAGTGATTGCGCTTACCAACGCCGGATACAGTGAACCCGGCGGGCAATCAACATTGGG
>JBNJHA010000063.1:0-12611 GCA_051748085.1 Thermodesulfobacteriota bacterium | reverse complement strand
CGATTGCGGTGTCACGCATATCGGACTGCCTCTGGGGCCGGGAGTGCGCGAGCAGGATTTAAACCAAAACGCGGCCCGGGAGATTCTTTGTACCCTGCCGCGCTCCGTATGCGGGGTGCTTATAACCTATCTCGCGACCGCGCGGGAGATATCCGGCTTCGCCGGTGATGTCGGAGCCGGATGGGTGCAGGTACACGGCGAAATTACTCTCGGCGAAATTTCGCTTTTAAGGCGAAAGCGGCCGGAGCTGAAGATCATCAAAAGCCTTATCGTGGGCAAGCGGGACGGTTCGACCATATTTGACGAATGCCGGAATTTCGCCCCGTATTGCGATTATTTCCTTGCCGACACCTTTGATGCGGATACCGGAGCCTGCGGAGCGACCGGAAAAGTTCACGACTGGGAGATAAGCCGCGATTTGGCCCGTTTTTCCGCCAGACCGGTAATTCTGGCCGGCGGATTGAACGCGGACAATGTCTACCGGGCCGTGTCAAAGGTCGAGCCGGCCGGAGTTGACGCGCATACCGGTCTGGAAAATTCCCGGGGGCGCAAGGATCCGGAGCTGGTGCACGGTTTTGTGCGTGAAGCCCTGCGCGCTCGGGAGGACAGCGGTCAATATTTTTAAAAACCTTGTATCTGTTCAGCACATTTTTTGCTGCCTGTGTTTCCGGCCTGCGGCAATTTTCGCAAAAAAGCGGCGAGCTGTTTAATATATCGAATTGTTACAATATTTTCGGGTTACTGGTTTTCTTCGTGCATGGCCGCAATCAGCCGCTGCAATTCGGATGCCTGCTGGCTCAACTCCTGAATGGCCTTGACCGATTCGGCCATACCTTCCGAGGTCCTGGAGGCGATGTCGTTTATTTCGTCCAAAGCCCGGTTTATCTGTTCACTGGCCGAGGACTGCTCCTCGGAAGCGGTGGCTATCGAACTGACCTGTTCCGCGGTGTTGTTGGCCAGCTCGACTATCGAATCGAGCGCTTCCCCTGATTTACGGGCCTGTTCGGAGGCCTCGCGCACGGCCTCGACCGCCTGGGAAACATTTTCCGTGTTGGTGTGGGCCGAATGTTGAATGTCCTTTATTGATTTTTCAACTTCCTTGGTCGCGTCCATTGTTTTTTCCGCCAGTTTACGGACCTCGTCGGCAACCACCGCAAAACCCCTTCCAGCTTCTCCGGCCCGGGCGGCCTCGATCGCCGCGTTCAGCGCGAGCAAATTGGTCTGATCCGCTATGTCGTTGATCGTGGTCATTATATTCCCGATTGAATCGGCCTGTTTGTCCAGAGTCTCCATGTTTTCCGTAAGCTCGCCCGCAGTGCGGCTGACCCGGTTTATGCTTTCAACGGATTTGTTGACTACTTGCGAGCCCTCGCTGGCCCGCTGCCTGGTTTGATCCGCGTTGTCCGAGGAAGCCGAGGCGTTTTTGGCCACTTCCAGAACGGTGCTGTTCATCTGTTCCATGGCCGTGGCCGTTTCATTAATGCGTTGCTGCTGCTGTTCAGTGCCCTGGTTTATCTCCTCCGCCTGGGCGGATAATTCCTCGGATGAGGTAGACAGCCGGTTTACTATTTCGTGCAGTTCATCCGCGGCTTTGAGCATGCCTTCCTGCTTGGCCCGTTCGGCCTGTTTGCGGGCTTCATCGGCTTCCAGCCGCGCCTTGCGGGCCTTTTCCGATTCCTCCCGGGCCTGTGAGCTTTTTGCTTCGGTCTCGGTCATTTTGTTTTGCAGGCTTTTGACCATGCTCTGAATCGCTTCTTTCAGCAGATGCAATTCTCCCCGGAATCTGCCGCGTATTCCGGCATCAAGCTCGCCTGCCGCCACTTTTTCCGAATACCCGACCAGTGCCTTCATGGGCCGGTTGAGCCATAAAATGAGTATCCAGGACAAAAGGACGGTGACGCCAAGGGTTAGCAGCAAGGCGAAAAGCGCGCTGTTTTGCAGAAGTTTATTAAGCGACTGCTTGAAACTGTCATGATTGTCCTGGATCTGGGCGTCGACCTTGTCCATGTAAACGCCCATCCCCACGACCCAGCCCCAGGGCTTGAACAGTTTTACATAGGACAGCTTGGGGAAGTCGCCTTCTTCATCCGGTTTGGGCCAGTGGTAGGACACGAATCCCTGACCGTTTTCTTCCGCGGCATTAACCATTTCCACAAAAAGCTTCTTGCCCTTGGTGTCTGTAAATCCGCTCAGATCTTTTCCGTCCAGTTCCGGTTTTATCGGATGCATGACCATTTCGGGGCGCATATCGTTTATCCAGAAATAATTTCCGTCGGAAAGGCGCATCTGTCCGATTTCACGCAGGGCTTTTTGTTTGAGTTCAGCGCTGATGTCCTTGATCCATGATCCGGTCCCGATGATCCAGCCCAGTTCGGGGATGAGCTTGACGTAGGAAACTTTAGGAGTGGGCTTGTCCGCTCCGGGTTTTTCCCACATATAGGAAACCATGCCTCCGCCCTGTTCCTTGGCGAGGTCGTCCATGTTTTGAAACAGCCTGGTTCCCTCGGGGTCTTCGAAATCGAGAATGAATTCGCCGTTCAGTTTCGGTTTTATGGGGTGCATGACCATATTGCCGTCGGTGTTCTGTATCCATATGTAGTTGCCGTTGTCATAGCGGATACCGCTGACCATTTCCTTCAGTCTGGAGCGGATTTCCTGTTCCGGGATTGATCCCGAGAGGCGGGAATGAGCGGCGGAAACCTGGCTGGCGACTGAGTCGATTATGTCCTTGAGATGGTCGGCCTTGGTTTCTTTCAGTTCCTGTACGTCCCGGGACTGGCGGTAATAGCGGTCAAGGACGCTGAACGCCAGCTGAACTTTGTCCCGGAGACTTTTTTTCTCCTGCTCATAGACAAATTCCTTGCTTTCCCGGGCTTGCTTACGGGAAAATTTTTTCAAATCCAGATTTATATATCCGAGTATAAGCGCCCCTTCGACAATAAGTCCGGCGATTACCAAAAGAATTATTTTGGTGAGTACGGACCCGTGTTTTTTTCCCGCTTTATCGCCCGGGGTGGCGTCATGTTCTGTTTTGTGTTCCGGCATACTTCGCTCCTAAGTATTTGTTCACCGATTTTTTTGATCTTCAGGCTTTCGGCCTGCGGTTTTTCCCGGATATATAAGAAAACCGGGCGGTCTGTCGCAAATATACGCGAAAAATCAGGCCGATAGTCATGTTTCCTGATCCTTTTGATTGGTCCAATTGCATGTTGTGTATAGAATAAAAATAAAAGAATGTTGCAGAAAAAAATGACCAGCGGTCAATTATTTTTGATGAATGGTAATATGCGCATGTCCGCGAAAGATGCGGTGAGCTTTTATCTAAATTCTGAATAATTACATGCGGCAAGAGTCGGTTTCGAAATGGTCAGGAGCGGGATTCATCCCCGGAGCCGAATTTGTGCAATTGCCCGGGTATGAGCTGGACAGCGGCCAGAGAGGCCAGACTGATGCCCACACCGCCCAGAAAGACGTATTTATAGTCTATGAGCCAGACAAGGCCGGCCGCGGCCGGTATTACAACCGCGGCTATGTGGTTTATGGTAAAGCCCATGGCCATGCTCGGAGCGATATCCCGGGTGTCGCCTATTTTCTGGAAAAAGGTTCGGATGGCCATGGCGCAATTGAAAACCACGTGGTCGATGATATACATGGCCGTGATCAGCCATTTGCTGTCGCTCAGGGCATAGGTGGTAAAGACGAGTATAAGCATGGCGTATTCAAAGCTCAGTACCCGGTGTTCGCCGAAACGGTTGATGGCCTTGCCGACCAGGGGGCTGACGAAATAGTTAAGGCTTTGATTGGCCACGAAGAGTATGGTTATTTCCTGCACGGGCATTTTGAATTTCTGAACCAGGAGGAAAACCGCGAAGGCAATGAATATTTGCCTTCTTGCTCCGGCAAGCAGGGTGAGCAGATAAAAAAGCCAGTATTTTTTGCGGAAAACCATTTCCTTGCGCTGGACCGGCATGTTCTTATCCGTGGGATCCTGGCTGAGACACCACAGGGCCCCCAGGATACTTATTCCGCCCAGACAGATAAACATGCTTTGATATGAAAGCCATGCGGATGCGCCAAGGACCATAAGACCGACAGCTATGCTCGTTGCCGCGCCCACGGCCCGTAAACTGCCGAAAACCAGGGGAGTTTCCCTTTGCGCGAAATACTGCAGGGTAAGGGACTGGTTGATTGTTTCATAATAATGGAAACCGAAAGACATAAGCAACGTGGCCAGCATGACCCCCCAAAACGAAGGCAGAAAGCCGGTCAGGGCGACTCCGAGGCCCATTAACAGGACGGAAAACGCAGCAAGGCGGTGTTCGCGGATGATGAGCAGGATATAGATTACTAAAAGGGCCAAAAAACCCGGAACTTCCCGGACGGATTGGATGAATCCGATTTCGTGCCCTCCGAGTTGCGCGATTTCCACCGCGAAATTGTTTAAAAGGGTGCGCCAGCCCTGAAAACCGGCCCAGACGGCAATGGTCAGGACCAGAAGATAGCGGTACATGGGTTTTTTGCGAAGTGTTCGGCTCATTTTAAGAATGCGGTTTATAAAGCGCCCATTATTGATCCGCCCGGTAAATTGCGGGTCAAGGCCTTCTTCGGATTATGGAACACGGGGCGGCAGACGGCTGTGCCGGTTCAGTCCAGGGCGTTTTCGATGTATGGAGGTATGGGCACTCCGGCGTTTTGCAGGCTGTTCCGGGCCTGCTTGACCTTGTTCAGGTCGATGTCCGCCTTTTGCCAATAATCAAGAGGGGAATCGATGAAGCGGCTGATGATGTCAAAACCTTCCGAGTAGGAACTGACAAGGTGACAGCAGCGATGGACCCAGGCCGGACCGAGGGGCGGCATATTGATTTCGCCGTTGGACCGGGGCGATGTCAGAGTCCGGAACTGCTCGATGCTCTGCGACCAGAGATGGTTTCCGTTTGGACCCAATCCGAATGGATCGACAAAAATGTATGGTGCGGGCAGGCAATGACCGATTTTCATGAAGGTCAGGGCCATATTGATTTCGTAACTGGTGCCAAATCCGCCGATATTGAATATTTTGAACAGGGAGCGCCGGTCCAGGATATCCTGGCGGGTGTTCAGGGCCAGACTGATAAACATGGCCAGGGCATCCGGACTCAGGTTCGAGGTCTGTCCTATCTTCTCCCCGTCAATGCCTACCCCGAGGCGCATTATGCCCAGCTTCGCAGCGGCGTCGTCAATGGCCTTCATTACTCCGGGGCCGCTGCCGTGGGCTATGGCGAAACGGTCCTTGAGGCGTTCGTCTCCCTGCAGCTTGGACAGAAAAGAGGTGAATTGATCCAGGAGCAGTTCCTGGAGTTGTTCAGTGACCGATCCGAATACGGAAATGGTTGTATGGCATATATCCAGGCCCTTCTTGCCCCGGGCCGTGACCCAGAAACCTTTGTAGAATTCACGGATATGGCTTTGCCCGTTTTCGCGGATGTTGATATAGAAACGCATCCCTTCGCGTTCCAGGGTGCTCAGTTCCTCGTATATGGTCTGGTCCAGATAATAGCCTGGCTGTGTTGAATTTTGATCCTCCCGGGAGGAAAGGCTGCGGATCAGCACGACACCTATGCCGTTTCTTTTCAGAACGCGCAGGGTGTCCACCGGCGGAAGTGAATCGGAGACAAATATTTTGGACAGATTTTGTTCCCCGCCGACATACGCCAGGTCGCCCATGAACATTTTGAACCGCCCGGGGATTTCCTCGCCTTCCAGAACGCCCTCGACCAGATTTCCCCGCGCCGCCTCGTAAACCAGCCGCCATTGGAATTCCGGGATCCATTTGCCGGATGCTTCTTCCCAGGGGATGTTGATGATTTTGTCGGACATGAATATGCGCGCGTATGAACCGCCCCGGTCCGGCCCCGGAGTAATTTCATCGCTCAGGGTTTGAACCGTTTTCGGATCGAAAATATCCGATAATTCCGCGAAATCAACTCCGCGGTCGAGAATCGCGGCCGACTCTCCGGGCACGAGAATGCGGTCGGCTATTTCAGCGACATTGGGCTCGGCCGGGTACAAACGGATGCGGACCCGGAGGTCTTTTAAGCTGACGGAGTTTTCCGAACAATTGTAAAGTTCCACGTGCCGGGGGACGGACAGTCCGGAGGTCTTGATGCCGTCCAGGAGTCGGGAGGCCAGATGAAAAGTTCCTTCCAGGTTCATTTTCCTCTGGATAAACGCGGTGAACGGTCCGAGTGAAATGCGGATCGCGCTGACCAGAAATTCCCGGCTGTCGAGTATTCCCGGCAGGCCGGTCGGGGATACGTTCTGGAACAGGTTAAGGCCGTGCTTCCCCCGGACGATCATCTCCGAAAAGTTTCTCCCCACCTGGGCCAAACGCCTGGAAAGTACATAGCATATATCATCAAGGGGCAATTCAATAGTCCCGTCTTCTTTTATTTCGTGTGTGGACGGAAGCAGGATGCGCCCGTCGCGCAGGGCCTGATTTACTTCCTTCCGGGACAGCGGCGGGGACATAGGGATGAAAAGCCGGCCGAAATCGACCGGATTTTCCTGGACAATGGTCTGCAGTTCGGACAGAGAACCGGCCAGGTCTTTGTTCAAGGCCGAAATCGCTACCGGAATTTTCACCGTTCTTTTCCGATCCGATATATGCATGTTTTTTTCCGGGATCCGGATATCAATTCCGATCCGGGAATGACCGCTTCTGCCGCTTATCTGGCAATAGTCCTCAAGGCCGGCGTCCGATTCCCGGGCTTTGTCCTGCAGGTCGCGCAAAAGTCCGCGCAGGGTGTCGCTGGCGTTTTTAAACAACAGGATGCCCGGAATTTGCGGCGCTTTGAGATCGCGGTTGAAATGTACTTCGCCGACTTCAACGAGTTGTCCGTCATCTGTAATGACCGGAGAGGCTTTTCGATCCGTAATGTTGTACTCCTTGTATCTGGTCAGCAAAAAATCCGGTGAACCTTTATCGTACGCTGAATAGTTGCTGATCTTTGTTTTTTATCCGTATCTGTTCAGTAAATTTGCGGCAAAAATTATTTCAGCAGACGGTCTATGTCTTCGCGGGAAAAACCCCGGACCGGGACTCCGTTTATGAATATTGTCGGAGTGGCGGAAACGCCGAGCTTTTCAGCCGCCTGGATCTGTTTGTCGACTTTTTCTCCGTAAAGCCCTTCCAGATGATCATATCCGCCTTGTCCTCCGGGCAGGGCGGAAAACGGTTCCGGAAAGGCCGCGCTGAACTGCTCGAGGATGAATTGGTCCGCTTTGTTCCTGTTCTTTTTGTCCGGACTGTTCAATTCCTGATACGCAAAATCGACAGCTTGCAGGAATGAAACATCGGGACTGTCCGCGGCCTTGAATATGCCCATAACCGACATGCGCGCGCCCGGATGGCTTGAATAAGGCAGTTCAAGTATGCGCAATTCATTTATCTTGTCCTTTTTTCCCTTCAGATAGGTGTAGCTCAGGCGGCAATAGGGGCAGAACGGATCGGAAACCAGGAGTACATCGTTGCTGCCTTTTCCCTTGAGAAGCAGGTCGCCGAGGTTCGGTCCGATATGTTTTCTGCAGGCGATGTCCAGGGCTTCCTGAGCCGGATTTTCTCCGCTGGCGATATGATTCAGTTCCGAAAACTCCAATTTTCCGGCCGGATCAACAAGAAGGGTCATTTCCCGCGGGGGACGCTTTTTGTCAGGATGGATAAGCGCAAAGTTCACGGCAAAGAGGTAGAACGAATCATCGCCTATGCGCACCAAAGCCGGAGCGGTACGCTTGATTTCTATTTCCGGGGCCTGTTCTTCGGATTCCGAAAAGATATTCGCCACTCTTTTCTGCAGATTGCCTTTGAGATCAGCTACATTCAGATAGGGGGTCGGCGGAGTCTTTGTGGCGCACGCGGTCAAAAGGAGCAAGGCGGACAACATTGCTGTTATTTTCAGTCGATCAATGCGCATAGTGTACCTCTTTGTTTGCGGTTTGGTTTTTGTGACAGATTTTCCGGTCCGAGTCTCTAAAAATCCCAGGAATTATCCGAATTGGAAGTTTTGCTTCCTGATTTTATCTTATCTTCCAGACTGTCAATGTCTATTTCCGGACAGGTGGAGTTATCCTCCGCAAAGGGATCGCACTGTCCCTGTTCATTCGGATCAATAGTGCAATTGCCCTGCACGCAGATATATCCGGGCGGACAATCGAGCTTGTTTCTGCAGGAAATATTCAATTTCTGTGCTCGTGAGAGTCCGGTATAAACTGCGAATAACAGTATGAAAAGCAGGATCAGGTTCCTGGTGAAGCGGATTAAAGTTATTTTTGTTCTGTTTGCTTGTTCCATTCGGCAATATGTCCGGATATAAATTCAAGGCATTTCTCGTGTTCCCGTTTGCCGTTTCCGGTTACCCGCATGGGCGGAGCAAAGGCAAAACGGATGGGCCTGTCTTTTTTTATCGAACCGAAGTCCTTTAATATTTTCCCGGCGCTCCAGGCATCTGTCTTTACGGCTACTGGAACAGCCGGAACTCCGGCTTTTTTGGCCAGTTTGATGCCCATGGAATTGAAAAAGCGGGGATCGAAGTTGTTAGACCTTGTTGTCTGCGGGAAAAGAATAATGGATATTCCCTGTTCAAGCCTGCTTAGCCCCTCGCGCATAACGGTTTTGAAATCTTCCCGGGGATTTTCGCGCCCGACGACCACTGGATCGCGGCTGCGCATGACATGCCTGAATACCGGGTAATCGATGAGTTCTTTTTTGACCACGTAAGTCAGTCCGGGTTCGGAACGCAACAGGCAAGGCAGGACGAATGTTTCCAGCGTACTCATGTGGTTGGCGATAAAAACGCGGGGTGAAGAATTGCCGGCCAGGTTTTCCCGGCCGGTGATCTTGAATCGGCACCCCGATTTTTCCAGAATGGATATGATCTCGCAACTGTCGTCGATCCATTTTTCGCGTGTGTATTGTTTTTTCCGGGCATTCGCCGCAGCCCGGAATACCACCCAGGTCACGCGCAAATAAAAATAGAGCGTTGGAAATGTCCTGGCCGGAAAGGATCCGGCCGAATTCGGTGTCTGATAGTTATTAAGCTCGTTCATTGTCATTTCCGAAGATAAGCGGATAATAGAGCAGGCTGGAAAGGGCCAGCGCCGTGCCCACTCCGAGATAAACCACGGCCAGATATTGCGGGTCGATCCGGGAATGGCGCAAAGTCAGTCCCAAAAGGATCATCAAAAGCAGCAATAGATAGCTTTTTATGGCCTGAAATCCGAAAATGCAGGATTTTACCGGTTTGGATCTGATGCGGGCAATGTTTTTGCGAGCCAGGGTTGAAAACGGGCCGGCATGCCCGATGACACCGATAATGATCCCGGCGAGAGCAAGCAGCCAGGCTTTTAAACCACAAAAAGGCAAGAGCCAGGCGAGGCCCCTGGAGATAAGCATCAAGCCTACGCCTGCCCACAACAGGGCGGCGATAGTGTACAGCCGTTGACGGCTTATGGCCGGGTAGAATCGGGTCATTTGCGCTGCAGTCAATAATCTATTAGGTTTTTGTGCATATTACGTTACGCAACGATTTTCGGAGGAAAATTAAAGATGAACAAAAATTACTCCATAACGCCGAATACCGTCGATGGCAAGTTACGGTTTCTCGGCGACTGGATGCTGGAGAAAAAGGCACGCGATATTCGCCTTCTGGATGTCAGCGGCTTATCCAGCGTGTTCGAGGGCGTGGCCCTGGTTACAGTGAATAATGTCCGTCAGGCTCAGGCCTTGACGGACAATCTCCTGCGCAAGATCAAGGAAGACGGTCTGGAGTATCTGGGCATGGAAGGCTACCGTTCCGGAGACTGGATACTTATGGATTTGAATGACATAGTTGTCCATATTTTCCTGGAGGATACCAGAAAATTTTATAATCTGGACGGTTTCTGGTCCGGTGCCCGGGATATAGAACTGGATAGGGAGTAACTATTCACTATATCCGGGAACTTTTTTTGTGTGCTGAACAGTTGCGCAATCTGCTGAAAAATTACGATCCGGGAGGAGAAAATGGCTGAAGACAAAAAAAAACCTCTGCTGCTTCTGATTCTGGACGGTTGGGGGTATGCTCCGGCCGGACCGGGGAACGCCGTTTCGCAGGCCGCCACTCCCAATATGGACCGCTTGCTGGCGGAAAACGGTTTTGGCCTTTTGCAGGCCTGTGGAGAGGCGGTCGGTCTTCCACCCGGACAGATGGGCAATTCCGAAGTCGGACATTTGAATCTGGGTGCCGGCCGGGTCGTTTACCAGGACATCATGCGCATCAATATGGCTGTTCAGGACGGAAGCCTGGCCCAAAACAAGGTGCTGGACACACTCTTTGGAGAGTGCAATGGCCGGGTGCACTTTATGGGCCTGCTTTCCGACGGCGGAGTACACAGCCATCAGCGTCATCTCGAAGCTTTGCTGGATATTGCCCGCAAAAAAGGTGTTCCTTCTTCCTTTGTTCATTGTTTCATGGATGGGCGGGATACTTCCCCGCACAGCGGAAAGGGGTATCTAAAAAAGCTTACCCATTTCATGCGTGAACGCGCGTACGGAAAAATAGCCAGTATCTGCGGCCGGTTTTACGCCATGGACCGGGACAAGCGCTGGGAACGGACTGAAGCCGCGTATAACGCCCTGGTCATGGGCGAAGGTGAGCGGACAAGCGATGTGCTGCGCTGCATGGACAAATATTATCAGAATGAAGTCACGGATGAATTCATTCCGCCCACCATGGTCCGGGATATGGATGAAGACACGGATGCCCGGATCAGGGACGGCGACGGTGTGATCTTTTTCAATTTTCGGGCCGATCGGGCCAGGCAGTTGACCAATGCCTTGTACTCCCCTGATTTTGACAAGTTTGATCGAGAAACCCGTCCGCGGGTTACACTGGCGACCATGACCAGATATGACGCACATTTTCCGCTGCCGGTACTGTTCGCTCCGCAGCGATTGAAAAATATCCTGGCGGAAGTATTCGCAAATTCCGGTTTTACCCAGCTTAGACTGGCGGAAACGGAAAAATACGCCCATGTTACCTATTTCTTCAACGGGGGCGAGGAAAAATCCTTTCCCGGCGAGGACAGAACATTGGTTGCCTCACCCCGGGAAGTGGCAACCTATGATCAGAAACCGGAAATGAGCGTTTATGAAATCACGGATATTTTATGTTCCCAATTAAGAGCCAGGTCGCATGATTTGTATGTTTGCAATTTCGCCAACCTGGATATGGTCGGTCATACGGGCGACATGGAGGCTGTGATTCGGGCCTGTGAAGTCGTGGACGAATGCCTGGGACGGGTTATTAATGCGTTGGAGGCAAGCGGAGTGACCGCGATTATAACCGCGGATCACGGCAATGCCGATGACATGCTGGACGAAGCAGGAAATCCCAAAACCGCGCACAGCCTGAATCCGGTTCCGGTGATCCTGTATCCCGAACGTCCCGGTCTTTCCCTGGCGGCCGACGGCGTACTCGGGGATGTCGCGCCCACTTTGCTTTTTCTGGCCGGGCTGGACCAGCCGCCGGAGATGACCGGGAAGATGCTTGTGAACAGGAATTGATAGCGGCTGAAGGTAAGCGGTTTTCGTCCGAAAACTATTTCGAACTAATACCAATTGCATTTTTAATAGACCAAGAGATAGATGGTCCTTTACGGCCTTATAGGGTGGCCCTTCGACAAGCACCCTTCGACAGGCACCCTTCGACAGGCACCCTTCGACAGGCTCCCTTCGACAGGCTCAGGGTGTGCGGGGGAGTTTAGGCACCCTTCGACAAGCTCAGGGTGTGCGGGGGGAGGATATGCCGGGCGCTTGCGTATTCCACGGGAGAATCACTATCCCGTTCACGGTGAGCATGTCGAACCGTGATACCGCAGCAACAGACCCTTCACTCCACCCTCCACCCTTCGACAGGCTCAGGGTGTGCGGGGGAGTTCAGGAGCAGCCGGGATTGGGCCTCCCTGGACAGGATCACAACTTAATAAAAATGGTGTAACTCTTTGAAGCGTTTCTTAATTATTCGATCATGCATAAGGAAATTTCATGTCTGATAAGCAATTTTTTTCGCCGGTTCGTCCGGTTAAAATGGAGCTGGTTTTTATATATCCCTGTCCGTTCTGCGGGCGGGAAGTCCCGTTGCTGGGCAGCAGCGAGCCCGGCATGGCCCGATGTGATGTTTGCCGGAAACAGTTCGCCGTGACCCCGGTGGACAAGACAACCATGGAATACATCCGTCTTATGCTGGACAATGGCCGGGCGGCGATAGATCCTGATTTTGTCTGAATCCGGGCGGAATATTTTCAACTCCGGGAACTGTCCAGGTAGGGATCGGGCGCGGCGAGATAGTTTTGCACATAATCCCGCGCTCCGTCCTCCAGGGAGGTGAAATTCAGCGGACATCCGACTGCCTGCAGTTTTTCCGTTTGCGCCCTGGTATAATACTGGTATTTGGGGCGCAATGATTCGGGCATTTGAATATATTCTATTCGCGGTTCGCGGCCCATGGCCGTGAAAACCGCCCGGGCAAGATCGTTCCAGGTTCGGGGAGTGCCCGTGCCCAGATTAAAAACCCCGTTGACTTCTTTGTTTTCCAGAA
>JBNJHA010000062.1:0-12866 GCA_051748085.1 Thermodesulfobacteriota bacterium | reverse complement strand
TCCGCGCCGCCAAGAAGCGAGTCTCTAAATCCTTTTGACTGACATTGTCAATTGGTTTTTGAAAACTTCTTTAAATATCTATACAACTAACTAAATTTGTTGAATTAATTAACATAAACAAAAAAGGTGCGTTTTAGAGGCGGTCACGTATGTATTTCTTGATATTTAGTCACTATCTGTCTATTCTTTTTATTTAAGCGAAGATATAATCACAACAAATAGAGGAGAACGCTTGCCATGCATACACGTCTTGACTGTCTTCCCTGCTTCATGCGTCAGGCATTGAACGGAGCCCGGCTTACATCTCCAAATGACCTTCAAACTCAAAAAAAAATCCTCAGCGCTGTTGCCCAAAGCATTGCCCGAATGGACACCCGGCTTTCCCCGCCTCATCTGGCAGGACAAATTTATGCTCAAATAACTGAAATTTCCGGCACCGACGATCCCTTTGCGGATTACAAAAAAAAATCCAATTCCGAGGTCATGGCCCTGCTCCCTGAAATACGGTCCAGGATTTTAAGAGAGGAAGACAGGTTGTTTTTTGCACTCCGAATGTCAATTATCGGCAATTATATGGATGCAGGAGTAGCCAGGGATTTTGACTGGCAATCGGCATTAAAAAATGAAAAGGATGCGCGCTGGGCTGAACTGCATTATCCCGATTTCAAAAATAAGCTAAAAAAAGAAAACAAAATTCTGATCATTGGGGACAATGCGGGAGAAATTGCGCTGGACACCTTGCTTGTCCGGGAACTTGTCGAACTTGGCAACGACGTCACCTATGCGGTACGCGCTCTGCCGATTCTAAACGATGCAACCGTTGAAGACGCCAGGGACGTGGGAATGACGGATATCTGCGAGGTAATATCCAGCGGTTCTGACTGCCCTGGATCTGTAACATCCCGATGCACTGACGAATTTTTGAAAAAAATGCATGAGGCCGATCTGGTTATCAGCAAGGGTCAAGGGAATTTTGAGGCACTCAGTGAAGAAAAAAACGGCATTTACTTCGCCTTCAAGGTAAAATGCGAAGTTGTGGCCGAATTAGTAGGCTTACCCATAGGAAGCTCAATATTCCGGTTTATCTAGTTTCCATCCGGAAATGTGATACTTCTAAATCCGGAAATTTTTGAATTTCCGGATAAGAACTATCTAGTTCTTATCCGTAGGATACTTGCCCATCATTTTTTCTTGTTTTGAGCAATTACTCCGAATGGAAACTAAAGAACGGCGTCCATAAGCATGTTATCCCGGTGCACGGCTTCGGCATACATACTTTGTCCCAATATTTCAGCCGCTTCATTGCTTTTATGCCCTTTGATTTTCTGTAGTTCAAAAGAAGCATAATTAGTTAACCCCACGCCGAGTTGGGTGTTGGCGTCATCCATGAGACGAATCATGTCTCCTTTGCCGAACCCCCCCCTGACTTGCAGGATGCCGGCCGGCAAAAGGCTTTTCCCGTGTTCGCGAATAGCCCGGGCAGCACCAGCATCAATAATTATTTCTCCGGCCGGATCAAGATTATATGCCAGCCAGAATTTCCTGCGGGCGATACATCTTTTACCGGGCAAAATAAAAGTCCCGCCATTTTCACCGCTAAACGCCTTTTCCAAAGCAAATCGTTTACATCCGGAGACAATCAGGGTGGGGACTCCTATTTGCGAAGCCCTCCGGGCTGAAATCAACTTGCTGTACATTCCGCCCGACCCTTCCAATGTTTTCCCTCTGCAAATGGTTTCCAAGGGCAGATCTTCTATGTTATCTATTATCGGTATAAGTCTGGCTGTATGGTCTTCCTGCGGATTTTTATCGTAAACTCCGTCGGCCGAAGTAAGATTTATAAACAAATCCGCTTCAACCAAATTCAGCACTAAACTGGCCAGAGCATCATTGTCTCCAAATTTCAGTTCCTGAACGGCCACTGTGTCGTTTTCGTTGACTATCGGAATAATGCCCCATTGCAAAAGTTGAAGCATTGTATTCCGGGCATTTAAAAAACGCTCGCGGCTCTTAAGATCGTCCCGGGTCAAAAGCACCTGCGCGGTTGTCTTCCCATAGCGGGCAAACGCTTCGTCATAGGCATGCATCAGCCTGCTTTGGCCCACTGCAGAGACAGCCTGTTTGCAGCGCAAACTTTCAGTCATCCGCTGCGCGCTCATGGAACCGCGTCCAGCCGCCACGGCACCGGAAGAAACCAAAACCACTTCACGGTTCTGGTCTTGAAGTAAACCAATCTGGTCCGCCAGACGATTGACCACTCTGAGGTCTAAACCGGATTGATCAGTCAATACCGCACTGCCGACTTTAATCACGATCCGGGATGCCTGATCAAGCATATCCAGTTTTTGACCTGCAATATTGTTTATATCTACCATATCTCAACCTGATATTTTTCTGTTTCTGACTATTATTCTGTAAATCCAAGCATACTCCAGCACGGATCATCAACTACAACCGTTTATTCTGCACTTGCCCGGGATAATTCTTCCCACAGCACGCACAGCAGATCATCCAGTCCCGTACCATCAAGCGCGGATATAAAATGCAGATTCAAGCCCCGATCATGAACATTTCGGGCAATTTCCTGCATATCTTCTTCGGGAACCAGATCTATCTTGTTCAAGACTAGAATCTGCTTTTTTTCCGCCAGCCCTGGATCAAAACTGACCAATTCCTGATTAATAAGTTCAAATCCGGCTTTCGGATCATCTGGGACATAATCTTCAACGCTTAAAACGTGAACCAAGATCTTTGTCCGCTCCACATGCTTAAGAAAACGATCTCCAAGTCCGTGCCCTTGATGCGCGCCTTCAATCAAGCCGGGTATGTCCGCCAGGGTCATTTTATTGCCGTTTTTATCTAAAACAACGCCGAGATTCGGGGTAATCGTGGTAAACGGATATGCAGCTATCTTTGGCCGGGCGGCGGATACATTTGCTATCAACGTGGATTTCCCGGCATTGGGCAATCCTATCAGTCCTATGTCCGCAATAATTTTCAAAACTAATTTTATATCTTTTTCGCTCCCGTCTTCACCGGGTTGAGCAAAACGTGGAGTGCGCATCGTAGAAGATTTAAAATGCACATTGCCCTTGCCTCCGCGGCCGCCGGAAACAGCTTTATATTCCTGATTTTCAGAAGACAAATCAGCCAAAAGGATGTCTTCTCCTTTGTCGCTTACTGCAAAAATCAATGTTCCCAACGGAACATGTATATACAAATCCTGCCCGGCTCGACCAAATTTCTGACGGCCCATACCTGGCCGACCGTTCTCTGCTGCATATTGTCTTTTATGTGTAAAATCATACAATGTATGCATTTTGGGATCAGCATAAAAAATAACATCCCCCCCTCTTCCGCCGTCGCCGCCATCTGGCCCACCCTTGGGAACGAACTTTTCCCGTCGAAAGGAAGTACTGCCTGCTCCGCCCTTACCTGATCTAATCTTAATCCTGGCTTCATCCACAAAACGCATGAAAACACCTCTTTCTCAACAGCCGAATATAATCCGACTGCTTAGTTTCTATCCGGAAACATATTAATTTCCGAATTTAGAAATATCAGGTTTCCAACTCGAAAATGCACAATTTTTTCAATAAATATTTTTGAACCTTATCATCAGCTTTCAACAAGCTCAAGAAGACAAAAAAAGACCGCCAGAATCTTTTTATTGATTCAGGCGGTCAATTGGGCAGAATTATATATAAATACGAAATCAGGCTGCATCGACTACGCTGACGCGGGTTCTAACCTTCCGTTTACGCGTAAACTTTTCAAATTTGACCTGCCCATCAATCTTGGCGAAAATTGTATAATCTCTGCCTAATCCAACATTTTGACCCGGGTGGACTTTGGTTCCCAGCTGCCTGACAATGATATTGCCGGCCCGGACCTGCTGCCCCCCGAATTTTTTTATGCCTCTTCTTTGCCCTCGACTGTCGCGACCGTTTCTTGAACTTCCGCCTGCTTTTTTATGTGCCATTTAGACCTCCCGTTTTTAAGCCTGTATGGCTTTTACCTTCAGTCTGGTAAAGTGCTGCCGGTGACCTTGCGTCCGGCGATAATCCTTGCGGCGTTTATGTTTAAACACCACAACCTTTTTGGCTCTTCCATGCTCTAAAACATCGCAACTTACTTTTGCGTTTTCCAGATAGGGCCGGCCAAACTGGACATCTTCGCCTTTGCCCAGACAGATAACTCTATCCAGGGAAATTTCTTCCCCGGGTTCACAGCCGAGTTTTTCAACCTTAAGCTGGTCACCTTCACGCACCCTGTACTGTTTTCCGCCTGTTTCAACTATCGCAAACATATATATTACCTCCAAAAAAGTGAAACGAAGCATTTAACCCACGGCGCCAAAAAGGTCAAGACCTTTTATCCGGATTAAAAAATATTGTCGTCTTTTCCCGCACTCCACCGCCGGAAAATCAAGCCCTGGCCAGGCAAAGTACATCTACCCGGGTGGCACCGGCTCCATTAAGAACTTTGGAACAAGCCTTAAAAGTCGAGCCGGTGGTGCAGATATCATCAACCAACAAAACATTTTCACCTTTGATCTTATCCTTTCGGACCGCAAAGGAATTGTCCAGATTCTTCAGTCGGCTTTTCCGGGGCAGCTTACTTTGTTCTGAAGTCATCCTTATTTTTTCCAAGACACTCCGAAAAACCTTGACACCCGTCCTGCATCCCAGCTGCGTCGCCAGTTCCAGACTTTGATTGAAGCCTCTTTTCCGCAGTCGATCCTTTTGCAGGGGAACCGGGATAATGACTGTCGGTTCAACCGGGCAGCGCAGCTTATATACCTCGTAGAGCAATGCACCAAGTGAAGCGGACAGACAAAAATCCGGCTCAAACTTGAATTTAACAACCATTTCCTTGAGCAACCCGGAGTATGATGCAAAAAAACTGAATGAAGACCAAACAGGTTTATTCTCCCTGCATCCTGCGCACAAATAAGGACTCTCATCAGTAAGTGCGTATAATCTGCCGCATAACGGGCAAAAGCCGCCGGTTCTCAGCTTCAGCCGGCCCCTGCACTCGGCACAGAACAACCCTTGACCTGCCCGCGGACTGCCGCAAATAGCGCAGCGGCCTTCTACTTTTTCCAGCCGGCGGGCAAAAAATCTGTTTGCATATCTAGGCAATATCGATATTCTCGAATACATGTCGCTGGAGACGCCTTAAAATATTTTCCCGGCCCATAAACAGATCCTGCCGGTCTTCAATTCCGAGCAAACCCAACGCTCTTGATTCTCTCCCGAATGACGACAAAAAATATTTCAAGGTAAGTTCGCTTCCGGCAAATAAAGCATTCCCCCGTTTTCTCCCGGCCGCAAAAACCGTTTTGACTTGGGGTTTAATGCCGCTGTCCGCAATCCAGTATCCTGACTTATCGGAATATACACTTTGCGACCTGTCAATCCAGGCCTTAAACTGGGCAGGGATATGGTAAAAATAAATTGGAACGCAAAAACAAAGCATCCGGCTGGTCCGAAGCATTTCAAATAAAAGCCGGCAGTCATCGACGTCTTCCAATACACACCTGCCGGTCAAGGAACACTTGCCGCATCCACGGCAAAACTGGATATTATAGTCCCTTAAAAACACAATCCTTGCCGAGTAGCCGGCATTTTTCCAGATTTCAGCAATCCATTCCGAGATGAAATCAGTGCTGCCGCCTTCATGCGGGCTGCAGGCAAAAATCAAATCATTCGGATCCGGACTTTTTTCTGGAGAACCGGGCCCATACGGAGTCATCATTTTCGGATATATCCAGATCCCATTGCGGTTCTATATGCAGCACGTTTCGCAACTGGCTCAGACAATCTTTCCGAGCCAGGACCTCCACCTTATTGCCACGGGAAAAACGAAGGTACCAACTTACCTCCTGTCCAACTCCTCAGCACTTGTCTCTAAAATCAAGCTGAATATCATGATCAAGCATTTTTATCCTCGTTCAAAAAAATCAGCAGAAAATCCGGCTAACAGATACCAAAAATCAAGGATGCCAGTAACGGGTAAAAAAAGGATTATGCAAAGTCTCTTCCCGCACCTGGGTCTTAGGACCATGACCGGGATAAATTTCAGTATCTTCAGGCAGGGTAAAAATTTTCTCTTTCGCGGACTGGATCAATTCATCCTGGTCGCCACCCGGAAAATCGGTCCGGCCTATGGAACGGTAGAAAATAAGATCCCCGGAAAAGACCGCTTTGGCCTCGGGAAAATAAAAAGACAGGCTTCCCGGTGTATGGCCGGGAGTTGCCAGAACGGAACACTTGCTTCCGGCAAAGATACATTCCCCGGCGGCAAGATCCTGGTACTCAAATTCAGGAGTGAGCGGAAAACCCATGAAACCGCCCGCCCCAACCTCAGTATCCAGCAAGAAGGCGTCCTTGGTACTGGCCAGAATTTGCACGGAAAAAACTTCAGCCAACGCCGCGTTACCTTGAATATGATCAAAATGCAGATGAGTATTTAAAACATTTTCCAATGACAAATCGTTTTCTTTTATAAATTCGACAACCTGTCCGGGATCTCCTCCAGGATCAACGACAACGGCAACAGAACCGTTGTGAACCAGGTAGCAATTGGTTTCCAAAGAACCAAGGGCAAAAATTTCTATCTGAAGCATTAGTATTCCTCCAGTAAAATTTCATCTAATCCGCGACGTGTTGATTCCCCCTCCTGGTCCGGATAACCCAGTGCTATAACCGCCATCAGTTCAAGACTGGCCGCATCAGTCCCCAAAACCCGATGAACATCCTTTTCCCGGTTCAGGATCTCACCCAGCCACACAGCTCCGAGGCCCAATCCGTGTGCAGCCAAAAGCATATTCTGAATACAGGCTCCGGCTCCCTGACAATCCTTGACCTTGTTGTACATGCTATCCTTGTCCAGCATAACGCAAATTAAAACATCCGCTCCGGAAATCACCTTGGAATACTTGGTACATATCTCAAGCTTTTTCTTACGGATATCATCCCTTTCGACAATCAAAAAACGCCAGGGCTGATTATTGAGCCCGCTCGGGGCCCATCGGCCGCAGTCCAAAATTTTAAGTACGTCTGAGCGGGATACTTGTTCATCGGTAAACTTTCTAATACTTCTGCGATTGAATAGGGCATCAAAAATATTCAAGATCATTCCCCCATATTTTTTGTTCCACTGGACAAAAGCCGGGTTTATAGGGCACAAAACAGCCTCAACAGCCAATGATCATCCATTTAAAGACAACAATAATCCTTGGATAACCATATAAACCCCGGATTAAGAGAAATAGATGTACAGCATATCCGAACAGCCGATAATTCTCAAGCGCGAAGACCTGATCAGCATGGAAGGCCTCTTGTACAAAACATTGCGCAAATTCTTTCCGGACATGAGCTTTAGTCTTTTTTTCCCCCGCCGCTGTCCGGAAAACATGCTCCAAGACGGCCAATACATCCCCCTCCGGGAAAAGGACCGTTTGCTCCTGCCTTTGGTTCAAAATGGCAAACTGCTGGGCATGATTGTCGCCCGAAGTACCAACGGCATGCAGGATCTTCCGGATAAAAAATTTTTATCCCCCATCCTGGAACTTTGCCTGAACAACTTGAGTCTGCGCAAGGCGGGTGAGACAGATCCGTTAACCGGATTGTACACCAAAAATTATTTTCTAAAAATCATGGCCCGCGAGATTGAACAAATTTGCTCCGGCCTTGATTCCGGTACAAATGCATGGCCGGAGAACGGATTTAAAGCCACATTTACAATTATAATCGTTGATCTGGACAATCTCCGGCACATAAACAGCAAATACGGATTCAGCCTGGGCGATGAGGCACTGTTAAAAACCGCGCAATGCATAAAGGCTCACGCGCCGGAACACGCGGTGATTGGACGCCTGGATGGAGATGATGCCCTGGTGCTTTTATTGTCCAACTCCAACTCGCGGACCGGGAAATCACTCAGTCAGGAAATCATCTCTAAAATACCTGAACTGGAAATATTCACTCCGTTGACTCACGACCGCCTTTTTTTGTCGGCCAGCATAGGAATGGCTTCTTTTCCACAAGACATCAAAGGACTGAAAGACGGTAAGGGCCCCGCGGATATATCCCGCAATGTACTGGAAAAAGCTAAAATTGCCTTGGGGTACGCCAGCAGAAAAAGCGGCGCTTATTGTGCATTCAAACAGATTGTGCAAAGCGGAGGACAAATAAAGGAGATCCTGCCTTTGGGCCGGGTTATGATAAATATCGGCAAATTCGCGGGAGCAACCGAAGGGCAGCGTTTCCTGGTCTATTCCAATAAGTACGGACCGGGAAACGGCCCCCGGGAAACAAATCAGGACAACAAACCGGATTTACCCAAGGCGGAAATAGTATTGGTCGATGTCCAGGGGCAGGAAGCAATGGCGGAAATACTCCAGTTAAATGACCCGGCCTGGACTATAATCTGCGGGGACACCCTGGAAATGCTCCCTCAGGATCGAGAATTTCTGGTCAAGAACAGAGTGGGAGAAAAAATATGCAAGGATCCACTTACTGGCCTGCATACACTGCGCAGTTTTTTGCACCTATGGGACACTCTAAAAAATGATTTTTCCCGTTTTTCAGTTATCCTGATACGCATTGGAAATGGAATAGCAACGGATAAAAGCGCTTATAAAGAAAACCAGTACATTAAACAATTAGCCGCCAACGTCCGGAATATTCTTCCTGAAAATGCGCTCGGCGGCAGATATGGATCGACTTCCTTGATATATTTTATTCCAGAGTGCGCAACAGAAGAACTCTTCTTAAAATGTTCCAGACTCAATGAAATTTGCGAACAGGAACTGCAGTTGCAACTTTGCATCGGAATCGCTCATTATCCATTGCTGGAATATTCCAAATCAGCCACAATTCAGAATACACGAAAGGCCCTGGAGCATTCCCTCATGCTCCCACCCCCGCGCATAGTCGATCTGGACAGCATTTCGTTCAACATAAGCGCGGACCGCCTTTTTGCCGAAGGCGATCTCTTTTCGGCCATCGAGGAATACAAAATATCACTCACCCTGGATGAAAACAACCATCTCGCCCGCAATTCCCTCGGAATCTGCTACGCTCGGATGGGCATGCTCCAGGAGGCAAACGCCTGCTTTAAACAGACCGTCAGCAAATCTCCGCGGGACACCATGGCCTGGTATAACCTCGGCTGTTCTTTTGTCCGCCTTAACGAACACCAGGAGGCCGAACAGGCGTTCAAAAAAGCTCTCGAATTAGACCCGGGACAAATATACTGCCTTTTTCGACTCGGACTTCTGTACGAAAAACAGGACAATTTGGAACAGGCGAAAAAATATTACCAGAAAGCCGGCGAAAATACTCAAGGGCAAACAATGGCCATGCGCCATATGGGACGCATAGCATTTAAGCAGAACAAACTTGAAGAGGCGAGGGAATTACTGCACCAGACGCTTGTGGCTTATCCGCGGGACGCGCACTCTCTGCATTTATTGGCCCGCATCTATCTCAAATCCGGTGATGACCCGGAAATGGCCGAAATATTGGCCAGACAGAGCTCCAGCCTTGATCCGGAACAAAAAGAATATATTGCAACCCTGAATGAGGCCCTAGAAATGCAGGGCAAAGAAAAATAGGCTTTCCCACATTTGCTGTCATGGAAGACTGACAGGTTATTCCGGCACCGCCAAAAGAGGCGCAGACCATAAAATCCGCTGACTGTTTCTGCTTATGGTCTATGGCTGTCTCCAGCCACGACTTCAGGAAAAGCGGCGGACAGGAGCACCGGGGGGGGGGACATCCCCCACAGTTTATTTTCAGACCGGGGAAGAATGCAATCAGGCCCCTTCAAGCCAGTTCTTAAGCAAAGGCGGAATCATGCAATGAGTGACTGACGTCCACTCGCAGGCCGCGGTCAATTCAACCCCGTTTTGTATTATTGACACCGGCCGGTCACTGGAAACAACAATAACAATTATATTCTCGTTTTCAGTGGTAAAACGCAAAGCAGAATTAAAACGGGCTCCGCGAGCCCTGTCTTCGCCGGAAACCCTTCGGCCGTCCAGCAGGCAAGCAAACCCGTAAAGCTTGAGATCCTGGCCGAGATGCAGGGCGCCATCGACTTTGGCCAGGGAATCGACCAGCCGCAGAACACCCGGAGAGGATAAATCAAGAGGTACTCTAAGATCCTGACCGGCGATATATACCGGTTCCGGATTCAAATCCACGACCAGGGTGCAGCCGAAACGCTGTTCCTGGGCGTAATGCACTATCCCGGAGACTATTTTAAACAATTCAGTTTGCTTCCGGTCTTCTAAAGCTGTCTCAAGTAGAGCTTCCTCCAATTGAACCAGTTTTGCCCGACCGGTATTTGACGAAAAATTACCATCGTGAAAACTGCAAACCGCTGCGCCGTCCAACCGCAAGAAGCCCTGATCACCCTGAAATTCAGAACTCAAAGAAGCCGACGGCAAACTGTCTCTGCTTATGCCCAGGACGTATTTTCCATCGGAAATCAATCGCCGTTCCGAACCTTCCACAGCCTGTAATAATTTGCAGACATGCTTATAATTTTTAATCTCAGGCCGGTTCAAAGCTGGAAAATCAACAATCATTTCCATATCTTTTAACATCGCAGCTTCCACAAAGGCCAGCTCGCCCCGGGCACAGCTGCCTTCTTCCCTGGTTTTGGAGATACCAAGAATCGCTTCCAGGGTCGGATAAATGCGCAATCCGGTATCCGGTCCCAAAATACGATTACGCTCATCCACGATATGGTCCCGGACAGCATGCATGGCGCATCCCTGCAGGACATAACCGGAAGTTCCAATATTAATTTCCGCATTCAGGGCGAAATCCTGCGCAAGCAAGCGAACTGCATGCTCCAACCAGCGCTCGGTCGGTCCACTGCAACATATATCCGGATGATTTTCGGTAAACCACATCTGGTAAAAAAAATCTTTGGAACGGCCTCCATAGGAAATAAGACCTGTCAAATCAAGATTTTCAAAATGAACCATGTCGTACTTGTGTTTCAGCTTGAACTCGGGTTCCGCATCCCGCCATTTGCTGGAACGCATATACACTTCCTGCAATTTGGGTTCGTGCCCGCGTAACAAATTTTGCGGATCATAAATATGCAGATCGTCATCTGGATTTATCGCGTATATAATGGCCACACGACTTGGATGGGAAAAGTTAGTCAAGCCGATGCGCATGCCGTCCACAGCATGAAAAAGGCATAAATTTTTTGAAGTCTCACCTAGCATTGGTCCCGTCCGTTTACGGCAAACAGGTTTAAACACTCGAAGCGGGTTGAATTAGTTTAATTTCCATCCGGAAATCTTTTAATTTCCGGATGAGAACCAAGTTTGAGAATCGGCAGCTGTTTAACACACAGAAAAAATTTGCTGAACAAATACAAGACGTTTAGCTATTGCCTATCCCTTTAAACATGTCCAGTCAATAAAACATGCGCCTTTCAAAATACAAATAAACCTTAAAATCCAAAGGGTAACATCATTTTGACCTGAATTTAAGCAAAAGTATTGAAAAACAATCCCAAAAAGTCTATGGGACTAGACTGATATAGGTAAAACATTAATGATCATTAAAACCCTTATGGAGGATTGCTATGGCACGGACAATAACTATTGACGAAGAATGTTGCATGGGCTGTGAAGCCTGCGTTGAAGTATGCCCGGAAGTCTTCGGTTTCAACGAGGACGAGGAAAAGGCCTACATTATCGATCCTGATGCCGGATCGGACGATGATGTACAGGAAGCGGCGGAAACCTGCCCCGGAGAATGCATCGTCATTGAATAGCCACCCGATCAACATCAAATAAAAAAGGCCCGGCTGTGTGCCGGGCCTTTTTTATTTGAACGCAAATAGTTCGACGCGGCTATCGGGGATTTCGAGAATATCCTTTTAACCCGACATCCTCTCTGATTTTCTGCATGAGTTCATGCAAATCGAGGTCGTACTTTCGGGCCACATCGACCAGGGAATCAAAAAGAGAATTGCAGCAGATGCATTCCCCGGCCTGTTCGTCAAAAGAACGAATAGTATGCTCCGCTTCCCGAAACGAGGATATCAGATCCAGAACAGTCATTTCCGGCGTCGGCTCATCCATTTACAGCTCCAGCCTATGTACTTTTTATCCTGTCCGGGCTCCACTCACCCGCATTTTCCCGCTTTTCGGCCTTTGGCCCGGGATCGAAACTCTTTTTATCCAGAATGATCTCTTTTGCCGTGTCCGCAGTGTCTCCGGCGTTAAAGACGTCCTTCAGAAGGAAGAGTGTAAACTCCTCAACTGCGTCGACCATACGTTTGCGCACTTCCGGGGTCTGGCTCACAAACAGATTCTCAAAAGGGAGATTGAGCTTTTTGTAATTGTTCTTCTGCCAGCCCTGCTTTTCGGCATAAGCGGTCATCTTCCGCCACAGCTCCCCGGTCACGCCCTTACCGGGTTCCTTAACGAAATTGCCCTTATCGTCAAGTTCCGCGTTTCCGTATTCATTAACGCGCACGCCCCAGGAAAGCATCTGTAAGGCAGTGGCCACATTGGCCTTGGTGGTCCTGGTCTTTTCGGCAATAAGCCTTAAATGATCATAGTTGTTTCCGGAAGTTCCGTGCTGGGCCCCGGAAACATTGTATGGATCCAGAACCCTGTGAATCTCGGAGGTCAGGTCAACCTGGATGTCTCCGCCGCTTGATTCCAGCCCGTGCGTGGAACCATTGTTAAGCGCAATCCAGTCCGGGAACAGTCCATTGGCATTTAACCCTCGAATAAGATACAAAGCCTCCTCCGGAGTGGACATCCCGGATTTACCTTTGATTTCACCAACTTCTGTTTCATATCCGGCCCAATTCGG
>JBNJHA010000061.1:0-13209 GCA_051748085.1 Thermodesulfobacteriota bacterium | reverse complement strand
GACAAGCGCATCATCGCTGTAGATGATTTCCAGATCGCGTTTTACGGGTTCAATATTTTCTTGTGCCGGTTGCGGATAAAAACAGACAACCTGCCCCGGACGAAGACGGAAACCGGCCTTTGTGATCTGTTTGCCGTCTACCCGCACCCGCCCCAGATTGATTTCCTTTTTAAGGCCGGACCGCGAATAAAGGGAATGGGCAAGATTTTGGAGAATAAAATTATCCAGACGGAAACCGTCAATATCACATTTCAACTCGATTTTCGGGCAATCAGTCTCCGGCAAGGTCTTATCCATTCTCAGGCCACAATTTCCGAACCGATGCCGCCGCGAGTAAAAATCTCCAGAATAATGGAATTCTGAACCCGGCCGTCAATTATATGCGCCTTTTGCACACCGGACATAACTGCTTCCAGGCAGCATTTGATTTTGGGAATCATCCCCCCGCTGACCACTTTGCCGTGGATGACTTTCAGCGCACTGTCCCGGTTCAAAGAAGATATGACATTGCCTTCTTCATCCATTATTCCGGGCACGTCAGTCAGCAGGATCATTTTTTTGGCTTCAAGCGCGGCAGCAACCGCTCCGGCAACCGAATCGGCATTAATATTGTACGTTTCCCCCTGTTCATCTACACCAACCGGAGCTATTATCGGAATAAAACCTTCTCTTTGCAACGATCTTATCAGGGAAACATTTATATCGGTTACTTCTCCCACCTTGCCGAGATCTATAATTTCCGGGGGCGCGTCAGCCTTATCTATTACCATTTCCAATTTACGGGCGCGAATCAAGCAGCCGTCCTTGCCGGACAAACCGACCGAATTGCCGCCGTTTAAATTCAGAAGATTCACGATTTCCTTGTTTACCTTCCCCACCAGAACCATCTCGACAACATCCATGGTAGCCTGATCGGTAATCCTTAAGCCCTCTCGAAACTGGCAGTCAATATTCAACTGTGCCAGCATGTTACCAATTTGCGGGCCACCTCCATGAACAATAACCGGATTTATGCCGATGTATTTGAGCAGCACCATATTAAGGGCGAAACTTTTCTTTAAAGCCTCATCCTTCATCGCGTGCCCGCCATATTTTATGACCACGGTTTTTTGATAAAACTCGCGTATATAGGGAAGGGCCTCAAGAAGAACATTGGCCTTTTCCGGATCATTAAGCATATTTTCTCCTCAAAATTCAGATCGCCCGAATAACCGCGGGGCCGGGACAAGAACCAACTACAATATATACCTGGACAAATCCCGGTTTTCCTGCACATCAACTAGTTTATCCCGCACATATTCGGCATCGATTATTTCGGCATGCCCCTTTTTTTCCGGAGCAACAAAGGAAAGATCGGACACGACTTTTTCCATAATCGTATACAGTCTTCGCGCCCCGATATTTTCAGTATCTTCATTGATCTTCTGAGCGAAACTGGATATTTCGTGCAGAGAACTGTCGGTATACTGCACTTCAACCCCTTCTGTTCCCAACAGGGCTTTGTACTGTTTGGTCAAGGAATTATACGGCTCGGTCAATATACGATAAAAATCATCTTTGTTTAAGGCACGCAATTCAACCCGGAGCGGAAATCTGCCCTGCAGTTCGGGCACCAGATCCGAGGGTTTGGAATAATGAAAGGCTCCTGCGGCAATAAAAAGGATATGGTCGGTGCGGATCATTCCATATTTGGTGTTCACAACGCATCCTTCCACTACCGGCAGCAAATCCCTCTGCACTCCTTCGCGGGAAACATCCCCCTTGGAAGTCGGCGCGCTTCCGGTGCACACCTTGTCCAGCTCGTCAATGAATATTATTCCGCTTTGTTCTACCCGTTCTTTCGCGATTTCAGTGACTTTGTCCATATCCACCAGACGTTCGGACTCTTCCTGCAGTAATATCTCATACGCCTGGTGCACTTTGACCTTCTTGGTCTTTTTCTTCTTGGGCATAATCCGGTTAAACATATCCTTGAACTGCATCTCCATATCTTCCATTCCCGGCATGGCCATTACTTCCACACCGGAACCGGAGCTGACCTCGACATCGACCATACGCTCGTCAAGATTGCCCTTGCGCCATAAACGGCGCATTTTATCCCGCGTTGACTCTCCTTCCTGCTCAACCGGCTTGCTGTCTTCGTAATCCTGATTTTTTTCCTTATTGCCGGGCAAAAGCAGATCGAGCAGACGTTCCTCGGCATTGGTCTCCGCGCGGCCGCGTACACGGTCCATTTCTTCTTCACGGACCATATTGATCCCGATTTCCATCAAATCCCGAATCATGGACTCCACATCCCGGCCGACGTATCCCACTTCGGTAAACTTGGTCGCCTCGACCTTAAAAAACGGCGAACCGGCCAGTTTGGCCAGTCTGCGGGCTATTTCGGTCTTTCCCACCCCGGTGGGCCCAATCATGATTATATTTTTCGGCGCGATTTCTTCTCTTAAATCAGGCTCGACCTGACGACGACGCCAGCGGTTGCGCAAGGCCAAAGCGACCATCTTTTTGGCATCGTTCTGGCCGATAACAAATCTGTCCAGTTCAGAAACAATCTCCCTGGGTGTAAGCTGCATACTCATCTTTATCCGTCACTTCCCTTAATGGTTTCAACGACTACATTCGAGTTGGTATAAACACATAATTCACCGGCCACTTTCATTGCCGTTTTGGCTACCTGTTCGGCGTCCATCTCAGTATTCTGCACAAGAGCCCTGGCGGCCGCGAGCGCGTAGGGTCCTCCGGACCCGATCGCGGCAACTCCGTCATCAGGTTCGATAACATCGCCCGTTCCACTTATGATAAGAATATTTTCCGCGTCGGCCACAATCATCATGGCTTCAAGGCGGCGTAAATACTTGTCAGTCCGCCATTCCTTAGTCAATTCAACACTGGCCCGCAACAAATTACCGCTGAATTCCTCCAGCTTGGCTTCAAATTTTTCAAACAAAGTAAAGGCATCCGCCGTGGCCCCGGCAAATCCGGCCGCGATTCTGTCCTTATACAGACGCCGGACCTTGACTGCGGAGTGCTTCATAACCACGGCCTGGCCCAGTGTAACCTGACCGTCCCCGGCAACTGTTACTCCTCGTGCGTCCTTAACTGCCAATATAGTTGTCCCTCTTAAATTACCGGACAAATTATCCTCCTTAAGCAAATAATTTACGGGCTTCATCAACCCAGCATGTATACAATTCTTAGTAAATATACGAACACTTCCTGCACACAGCGGGAAACAATATCTTTTTAATTCGTTCTTATCCGGAAATTCAAAAATTACCGGATTTAAAAATATCAAGTTTCCAATTCGCCAAACACGACCCGCGCGGCCCGCCTAACTGGATAACCGCAGGCGCCGCGATTGACTGCCGGGAAGGCAATCCTGTGAATACCGTTATCTTCAGCCGGACGCAAGCAAGAGGAGTGCGCCAGTGCTAAAATCAGGAAAATTTCAGCCGATCATGTATAGTCTTATCACTAAAAACAAGATGTCAAGCTTGATCCCGAATCATTTGCAGGCATGCAGAATTTGGATCTTCGACGAAAGGAATGGTTTTTTGTATTTAACAAGGAAACTGAGTAATTATGCACGAGCGTATCTTAATACGTGATCGAATAATTACGAAAATTAACGCAGTTAAACTGGAAAAAAAACATTTCCGGATGAAAATTATCAGCCGCACAGTACAGGATTTGGCAGACAAACAGGCTGCTTTTACATTTTATGCTTGCGAAAACACTGGTAAATAGTTAGGAATTCACATAAGATTTTATTGCAAGGCTTTTCGGGAGAAAGCAAAAAAAATAAAAGAGGTCAACAAAGTATGCATGCCCAGGAAGAAAAATCCAAATCAGCCTCAAACAAACGCTCCAGTCAAAAAAAATCGCCAAAATCGGGAACTTCCAACAAAAATATTAAATTTTCTCCCATTTCCATCTACCTGTCCAGACTCATAAATCCGGAAAAATGGAGCCTTAACGGCAGATTCGTATGGTTCTCAGGCTTCTTGCTCCTGGCCGGTTTATGCGTAACATATTTTTTTGTATCCCATACCTTGAATAAAACCCTGCAGAGCCAACTCGAATACCGCCTGGAAAATTTCAATTCGCGCTTTGAGCAAGCCCTTACCAGGACGAAAAGAAAGCTGCTGGAAGATGCCGCTCACATCACCTCCCTTCCCGGGATAATGGAAGCGGTCGAAAGAAACGATCCGCGCACGTTAAGGGCGTTAATCCGTCCTTATAACGAAAAAATACGCTTAAAAACCGGAAAAGACCCCGTCCCCATGCAATTCTACCAGGCTGAAGGCAAACCACTTCTAAGTACCTGGAACATAAAAACCGTTATCAGTACCAGCCAGGATTCAAGTCCAATGATTGATAAAACGCGTCAGCAAATGCGCTCTATTGCCGGATTCAACATCACCCCAAGCGGGCTCATTATTGCCGCGGCTTCTCCCCTGGTTGAAGATGGGGCCTTTCTAGGGGGAGTAGAGGCCCTTGCCGATTTGAATCAGGTATTTGAAAGTATGCAACTTTCCAATCAACATGGGATTATTGTCACTCTAAACGCAAAAAAAGCGAAAGATTTGCCGCAAAAAACAACATATAAAGAAATCGGCGACCAGAAAATTGTTGCCTCTTTGGGCAATCTGGACCTTGAAAGATTTATAGAAGCCATTCGAAAATCAGACGAATTTCCTGACTATATCGCCCCTTACTGGATCCTTAACCATCCCCTGACTAACTATAATGGCCGGGAAATAGGTTCCGTGCACCTTTTTATAGACGCCACGGGGCAAATGGCGGAAAAACAGCAGAATCTCTATTTATTTTTATTGTTTGGAATCGCGGGGACCGCTTTACTCTGGCTTTTTTTGTTTATGAATGTCAGACGCATAAAAAACTTTCTGGACCGGATGAAAAAAATACTCATCGCATCCCATTTCAACGACTTTGCCGATCGCTTCGAAACAGACGCGGTTCATTGCCTGGAAGTCCTGAATTGTCCAAACGTGGAATGTCCGGTTCATCAGGATCCGAGCCGGGTATGCTATCTGGAAACCGGAGACGAAGCCATATCCCCCAAATGGAGAGACACCTGCATATTTCTCAACAAATATAAATCCTGCCGAAATTGCCCGGTATATTTGATGCGCCACGGGGACGAGCTCATGGAAATGCGTCATGTCTTAAACACAATGATGCGTCTATGGTCTCAATTTCTGGGGCATATCGGCCAATTGCTCTCGGAAGTTTTCCGGACCAGACCGGGCGGAATGCCTTCTCTGGATCAGGTCTCCAATTATCTGGAACAGATGGCCAGACTGACTACCTTCGCGCACGACCTGCAAGGCGTATATAATAAAGACGAAGTCCTTATGCATCTTGAACACGCCTTTCGAAATACATTCGGACTCACTGACTTTCACCTGCTGGAAGTCAGCCCCAGCGACAACAGAATGCATATGGCCCTGAGCTATGGAGACCTGCGGAACAGTCATACCGAAGTAATGCTCAACTGTGATCTGTGCCGCGCCAAACGCATATCCGAGGACGTGATATCCGCGCAAAACTCAATGCTCTGCCCTTATTTTTCCATTGATTCCGATACCCAGGTAAGATGCTGCATGCCGATGGTCATGGGCGGACAGGTCGGGGCTGTATTCACCTTTGTCATGCGCAGAATGCAGTGGGAAAATCAAAAGGAACACATCCAATTCATAAGAAAATATCTGGATGAAACCGCCCCGGTTCTTTCATCCCTCAGACTGCTGCAAATTTCCCGGGACAGGTCTCTGCGCGATCCGCTCACCGGAGCCTACAATAGAAGATTTATGGATGAATACCTGGCTCAAACTGAACTTTTGAGCAAACGGCAGAAAAAACGAATCGGATTTATAATGGCTGACCTCGACCATTTCAAAATGGTCAATGACGAATACGGGCATCAAGCCGGAGATCAAATGCTGAAGGAAGTTGTTGAACTCATTCAATCCAACATCCGCCGTTCCGATCTGATTGTCCGCTATGGAGGCGAAGAATTTCTTATTCTGCTGGTTGATCCGACAAATGAAGGAGATACCGAATTGGTTGCGGAAAAAATCAGATCCGAAGTGGAAAAAGCAAGCTTCCCCCTGCCCGGCGGTGAAAGCATAAAAAAGACTATCAGCATGGGCATATCCGAATTCCCGGGTGATGCGAACCAATTGTACAAGGCCATAAAATTCGCCGATGTTGCCCTGTATGAAGCCAAAAACAGCGGTCGAAACAGAATCATGCGCTTTAAGGCCCACATGTGGACGGATGAAACATACTAAATCATTTCCAGCTTACGTGCCAGCCATGCTCCTGGTCTGTTTTCTTTCTCTTGCCTGTT
The DNA here is from genome assembly GCA_051748085.1 of Thermodesulfobacteriota bacterium. Lineage (GTDB taxonomy): Bacteria > Desulfobacterota > Desulfovibrionia > Desulfovibrionales > Desulfonatronovibrionaceae > CAYNNQ01. The sequence goes on along the minus strand of JBNJHA010000061.1, from coordinate 6,830 downwards.
CCGGGGAGGAAAAAACAATCCCCGCCCAGAATTCCCGACCGGCAACGACCATGGTTATCCGCCAGCAAGCAGCTCTTACAACGCACACTTTTTCCGGAAAAGCCAAGAATTCACAAACATCCCAACTATCTTTCCGAGTCTCGGGGCTGATTGAACAACTGCCGATTCAGGTTGGATCCAGGGTCCAAAAAGGACAAATCATTGCCCGGCTCGAATCCGACGACTATCGGCTGCAGGTCAGCCAGGCCCAAGCCAAGCTTGAAGCCATCCGCTCCAGATACAAGGAAGTCTCCCAGGATTTTAAACGCATGCGCGACCTGCTTGCCCAGGAAGTCATCAGCCAAAGCAGGTTTGAAGAAGCGGAAAGCGCTTTTAAATCCGTTTCCGCAAATATCAAGGAAGCGGAAAAATCCCTGCAGATTGCGCGCAGAAATTTATCCTACACAACATTAAAAGCTCCAACTTCGGGAATCATAAGCAGGGTTCCCGTGGAAAAATTTCAAAATATCAAAAGTGGACAACCAGTTGCCACTCTTTTATCCGGAAAATCAATCGAAGTGGTTGCGGGAGTACCGGATAAGCTTATCTACTCGCTAAACCCGGGACAAGAAGCAAAAGTCCGTTTCAATGCCCTGCCCCAAAAAAACTTTAATGCGACAATAACCAAAATAAGCATGCAGTCTTCCGCGCTCTCCACCTATCCTGTCACTGTGGCCCTTGACCGTCCGGGATCACAAATAAGACCCGGAATGTCGGCTTTGGTAAGCTTTTTTTTCAAGCCAAAAACGCCAGAATCCATCTTTATTCCTCTTTCCGCGGTTGTCCACGAACCATACGGAGCAAAATTCGTCTGGGTTGTCACCCCCGAGACACGCACGGTCCAAAAAAAGAAAGTGCGTACCGGGACGATCCGCGATAAACGCGTTGAAATCTTAAAAGGACTGTCCGCCGGAGATGAAATAGTAATCCGGGGAGCGCACCGTCTGCACACAAATGACAAAATCAACCCCGTAAACGCGGATCGGTTTTGATGTTTAATCCGGCTAAATGGTGTCTGGAAAATAAAATTTCGGCGACCATTATCTTTTTGCTGATTGCTGTTTCCGGCATCTATACATGGATGACCATTCCCAAGCAGGAAAATCCTAAATTTACTATCCGCACGGCTACGATTGTCACCTATTTCCCCGGAGCTTCCCCCAAACGGGTAGAACAGCTGATAACGGACAACCTGGAAGAAAAAATCCGGGAAATGTCCGAAATAAAAGACATTCAATCCCAGTCCATGACCGATGTCTCGGTACTTACCGTAAACATAAAAGAACATATAAAAAATATGAGTCCCGTATGGCAGCGCCTGCGGAACAAAATAGACGACGCCAGGGCCGACCTGCCCGAGGAAGCGCATGAACCGCTTATAAATGATGAATATGGCAAGGTTTACGGTATATTGATAGCAATTACCGGTGATGACGCCCCTCTTAACGAACTAAAAGATCAGGCCGAATTCCTGCGCGACGAGATAAAAAAATTGTCCCATACAGGCAAGGTTGAACTATGGGGAAAGCAGGAGCAGCGAATATTTGTCGAATTTCCCAATGCCGGTTTCAGCGAATACGATTTATCGCCCCTGTCCCTGCTGCAGGCCATAGAAAAACAGAATTCCGTTACCCCCAGCGGTCACGTTGTGATCGGTCCGGAATATTTAAACATTGAAACAAGCGGTGAATTCTCCAACATTTCGGAGATCAGGAATATATCCCTGCATCTGCCCGGCCATAGTTCCGGGTTGTCGCTTGATCAATTCGCCGAAATAAAACACGGCTATCAGGATCCGCCGCAAAAGATTGCCCGTTACAATTCGCAACGAGCCATCTTTGTTGCCGTGAATATGGCCCGGGGCGGAAATATACTGGAATTCGGGCAAGATATTCGTCAGACAATAAAACGCGTGAAAGGTGAAGCCCCGCTGGGCATTGACTATAAGATTGCGGCCTATCAACCTGATTATGTCCTGGAATCGATTCAAAACCTGAGCATCAATCTCCTGGAAGCTTTTGTCTTTGTCATAATAATCATGTTCCTCATGGCCGGGTTGCGTGTCGGGATCTGCGCCGGATTGTTGATACCCATGTCCGTTCTGGCCTGCATAGCGGTTTTGCCGATGTTCAATATCGCCCTGCAGACAATATCCATCGCCTCCCTGATTCTGGCCCTGGGTATTCTTGTCGATAACGGCGTTGTGGTCAGTGAAGATATTCTGGTCCGGATAAACAGCGGGCAGGACAAAAAAACAGCTGCACAGAATTCAGCAAGTCGTTTGCGTTTTCCCCTTCTGGCAGCATCGCTGACCACGATCTCAGTTTTTCTGCCCATACCCCTGGCTCCTTCGTCTACCGGAGAATACACAACATCACTGGCTATCGTGGTTGGATCAACCCTTCTCGCCTCTTGGCTGTTCTGCCAGACCATGATTCCGATGCTCTGCTTTAAAATCCTGAAACCAAAGACACAAAAGGCAAAGCGGGATAATTTTCTATATCGGATGTATACCAGGCTTTTAATCCTTATTTTAAAAAACCGGACAATATTTATCGTCCTTATTATTACTGCCTGCTGCTTTGCTTTCTGGGGCTTCAAATTCGTGCCGCGCCTGTTTTTCCCTCCAAATGAACGTAATCAGTTCACCATAGATTTCTGGCAGCCATACGGCACGGACATACGCACTACCGAAAACCGGGCGGCCAAACTGGAGAAATTCCTTTTAAAACAGCCGGAAACTGTCTCCGTGTCTTCATTTATCGGAACGGGAGGACCACGCTGGTATCTTCCGCTGAATCTGGAGGAGGCCAATACCAGCTATGCTTCACTTGTCGTAAAAACCAAGGATGAAGATGAAGTAGACAATATGCTGCTTAAATGCAGAAAAGAGATGCAGAAACATTTCCCGGACACCAGATATACCTTAAAAAGGCTGATGTACGGTCCACCCACCGGAACGCCGATACAAATCAGGATATCGGGTGACGACATTCATGAATTATACTCGATACGCAACAAAATTGAAGACATACTGAAAAACACCGAGGGTGTAACCTCGGTATGGGATGATTGGGGGGAATGGACCAAAAAGCTGATTCTGGATCTGAATCAGGACAAGGCCCGCCGGATAGGCTTATCCACACGCGAAGTCGCCCGCTCCGTACAATTGCAGATGGGAGGCAGCCAAGCCTCGGAATTACGCATCAAGGATGAAAACATCCCCATCGTTGTCCGTTCACAAAAAAGATACAGAGATAACGCGGAAAATTTAGGAGGCTTAAATGTCTATCCCCAGGATCAGGGAAACAGCGTCCCCCTCTTGCAGGTGGCCAATCCGAAATTGGTCTGGCAGCCTTCAAATATCCGCCGCCGGGATCAGACCCGGACAATGACTGTAAAAGCGGATGTATCCGGAAGATATGCCTCACAAGTACTCAACGATGTCCGACCCGAAATTGAAAAAGTAATCAACGGAGCAACATGGCCCAACGGTTATTTTATAGAATACGGTGGAGAATTTGAAAAAAACCGCGAGGCCAAGGCGTCAATAATGAAAAACATGCCTCTTGCTCTCGGAATCCTGATTCTGGTTCTGGTACTCCAATTCAATTCCATCGCCAAACCGCTGATAATACTCCTCACGCTACCGCCCATGATGTGCGGAGTCACCCCGGGGATGATCCTGACTGGTTCTCCGTTCGGATTCATGGCCATGCTGGGGCTTATCAGCCTGTTGGGAATAATCGTAAATAACGCCATTATTCTCATCAACCAGATTGATCTTGAACAGATTCAGAACCAATCCAGGGAACAGGCTATTATCAACGCCGCTGTTAAAAGGGCCCGGCCGATTCTCATGACTACCATCACCACGATAATGGGCATGATCCCGCTTTCCTTGCAAGGCGGAGAATTATGGCGCCCCATGGCCAATTGCATAATTTCCGGCCTGGGAGTGGCTACAATATTGACCCTGGTTTTATGCCCAGTGCTTTATTCCCTGTTTTTCAAATCCGATTTCCGGGGATTTAAAATCAGCCGCGCCAATTCCGGTACACTTGCACCCGACAACTAATTACAATATTCTAAACTGCATGGACAGACCCGGATTCACATTCTGCATATGCCCGGACCCAGGTTTTCTAATGGGTCATGTAAAGCAATTGGTGGCTGAACAAGGCGGCCCCAACTGGCTAACGGAAATATTCTGGGGCGACGAGGAACAAGTACCGGAAAAATACTGGTCCGCTTTATCTCAGCCGGACATTCTGGGAAACAGCAAGGCACTTATTATGCGTAACGCGGACAGCCTTCCGGAATCATTCTGGAAATCACTTACTCGACATCTATCCGCATTCAAAAAAAATATATGGCCTGTTTTCTGTCTGGAAAAGGAATGGAAAGCGAATAAACCCAGTGTCGCGGCGGCTATAAAAAAAAGAAAATACTGGGAAGTGGCTCAAAACAAAAAATGGATTTGGGATCATCCCGGCCTTAATGCCCGGAATACTGCGGGTTACTTAAAAAAATGGGCAGATGACCACGAACTGCAAATTGACCCGCAGGCCCTGAAAATTCTCCTGGAACATGCTCCGGGGGATAAATATACCCTGGACAATGAACTGGCAAAACTTACTTTGTACCTGGGCGAACAAAAAAAAATAACTCCTGCCGATCTTGCACCCTTAAATTCCCATGCCGAGATGGACATCTTTGCCTGCCTAAAGGCCCTGCAACAAGGGCAAAATGCCACGGTCTGGGCTAAAATTTTTGCAGAAAACGAAAAAAATTCAGGTTTTGTATTTCAAATGCTCGGGCTGATGGCCAGAGAGACACGCATATTGTGGCAACTTGTTACCGGACAGGAAAAACAAATAAAAATGCCGGCCTTTATCTTAAATCAGAAAAAACAACTGGCGCGTCAAATCAATACCGGAATGTTGACCCTTATGTGGAACAGAATACTGGAAACAGAATTAAAAATAAAATCAGGGCGGTTGCCCCCTGAACAAGCCCTTGAATATCTGATTAGCGGCATGGAAAAAATATTCAGTGGTTCCCGCAAATAAGGGAACCTTGATGCTGCGTGTAAATTTTATTTAAGTGATCATTCAATAAAAGATATTGCGCATGACTGGCAAACAAGAACCGCACTACCTGGGACACAGGAAAAGATTAAAGAAAAGACTTGTTGACAACTCGATGTCCCTCGAAGATTATGAAATCTTAGAATTACTGCTTGGCTATGCTTTGCCGCGCAAAGACACAAAACCTCTGGCCAAAAAGATTTTGAACGAGTTTGGCACTTTGCGGGCGGCTTTGGCGGCGGACAAAAGCGATCTGGAAAAAATCGCCGGCATTGGTGAGGGAATCAGCACTTTCTGGGTTCTCTGGCAGGAATTCTGGTCACGAACTGAACAATCAAATTTAAAGAAAAAAGTTGTTTTGGACTCACCGCAAAAGGTTGCTAAATTGGCCAGGTCCAGGATAAACTTTTTGCGGACTGAAGAATTCTGGGTCATTCTGGTTGACAATAAAAACAGACTTATTGATTTTGAACGCATAAGTCAGGGAATAGTCGATCAGGCAGTAGTCTACCCCCGGGTGATTATCTCCAGGGCACTGGCCAGAGAGGCGAGCGGGATAATTCTGACCCACAACCATCCCGGCGGTGATCCGCAACCATCAAAGCAGGATATCGAACTAACCAGAAGAGTTAAAAAAATTGCCGGGGAATTGAACTTAAGAATTCTGGACCATATAATTATTGCTGAAGACAGACATTTCAGTTTTCAGGATGGTTCAATCCTCTGAATACAAACAAGCAAGGAGGCGAACATTTATGAAGAGCATGCATTGCATCGTTAGCGGCAAAGTACAGGGAGTTAATTTCAGGGCATGGACATTCGATCAGGCCCAAAACCTGTATATAAAAGGATGGGTGCGTAACCTGAAGGACAATCAGGTGGAAATACTCGCCCAGGGCGCTGAAGCCGATCTAGCCGAATTCAAGAAAAGGCTGCTTCAGGGGTCTTCCCTCAGCCGGGTGGAAAATGTCGAATGCAAAGAAATGGACTATGACAAGGAATACAACAAATTCGAAATTCGCGGCTAACCAGCCGATCTCAGGCACGCCTGTCCTTTCACAGGCGTGCCTCCATCATATTTTCAACTGAATTTTTGTATAAAAATCTGCCTGAAATCGGACTGCCAAATTTTATACTCCATCCAGCTGAAATTCGCCGTCGGTGTATATAAGCAACTTCTCACCACTGCCAAGGAGTGCATAAACCTTTTTATTTTCCGTGTTTACCAGATCCCAATGCAGGGCTGAATCATTGAAACCGCGTTTTCTTTTTTCCTCTTCATCCAAACTGGAAGCGTCCCCGGCAAAGGATTCAGGGTACGCCGCCCCGAGTGCCACATGGCAATTGCCATACTCACCCCCAAAATTTTCATCATAAAGAGTGTGAGCCATAAACCGTTTTATTCGGGACATTCTTCTGTCGGTGAGAGAAAACTCTCCCAAACGGGAAGCCCCTTCATCCATCTCCACCTGGCTGCGGACAAAATCCTCGCCTTTTTCGGCACGCACTTTTTGCACCTGTCCATTTTCAAATTCGAGCTGCACTCCGTTAACAATATTTCCATTCCTGAAAGAAGGCTGATCGGCAAAATAAACTCCGGACGTACCGCGCCAATCAGGAGAAATAAAAATTTCAAAACTGGGAATATTCTGTCCGGAAATACCTAGCCAATTGCGTTCTTTTCCCGGATCAATCCACAAA
>JBNJHA010000060.1:6526-13719 GCA_051748085.1 Thermodesulfobacteriota bacterium | reverse complement strand
AGTTTCGGTAAGTTTCAAGAAAGTTGTCGCTTCGGCTAAATTAGGAGTGGCACCCTTTCAGTAAAAATACCCTGAACAAGAGCTTCATGATCTTCATTAACGAAGCGCAAGAAGGCCTTTTTAACCTCTCTTTCAATCCTCGTGCGGCTTTTTTCAGTACAGAAACTAAATTCATTACGTTGATTAACGGATTCCTTCAAGGAGTCAGGTTGATTGAAATAAGAATGTATGGAGTTAAAAATGACACTACAATCCTTCAGACCCCCAACAATATTGATTGCGGTATTGTATCCATTGTCTTTTTTTGAATTATTCATTTGGTGAAACAATTCACTATACTAAAAAGTTCCCCGGATTTTTTGTAAAAATTTGCTACAGGCCACCCAGTTTTTTAGGTATTATAAAAGGAGGAAACTGGAACGTGAGGCTTTTCATATAAATCAAATTACCAAACAAATACACATTTCCGGCACAATATTTTGCTTTCCTCCCAGTCAGCGAGTCCGGAAGGGTGGTAGGCATCGCCCATTGGTGGGCATTAGAAAACCACAGGCCGAAAGTATGAGTAGAAAAAAATTTGTGAACAGATATTTCACATATAGTGCATGGGAATATTTGGCTTAAAATCTGGCTTAAGTCAATTGTACCTTCTCTTGCCTTTCCCTTAATTTTTGTTTGTAAAAATGTATTATTAAACAATTATTTCTTACGCCTAAAGTAACTATTCAGCACACGAAAAAAAATTCACCGGATTTTTTGCATAAACATGCGACAGGCCGCCCGGTTTTCTTATGCATTCTAAAGGGGGAAACCGGACCGCGGGAATGTGTATATAAAAAAAATTTGCAAAGTAATTTCTAAGCCCGCACGACTTTTTGCCCTCCTCCAGGCCGGCGAATCCGGAGGGGGCAGGCATCACCCTTCAGCGGGCATTAGAAAACCGCAGGCCGAAAGCATGGGGGGCAAAAAGTTTGGTGAACAGATACCGCCTAAAAAGATATAAAAAAAGGGTTGCAGCGTAAACTGCAACCCTTGAAAATGGCGGGGTCGATGGGACTCGAACCCACGGCCTCCGGCGTGACAGGCCGGCGTTATAACCAGCTTAACTACGACCCCGAAATATTGTTGTCTGCAAATGGTGGGCGGAACAGGGCTCGAACCTGTGACCCCCGGCTTGTAAGGCCGATGCTCTCCCAACTGAGCTATCCGCCCCGGCAACAGAAATCACTTTCTATATTCGGCCGCTTTCTTTGTCAACTAAAAAAGTTATTTTTTTTTGCCCTTAATTCCATCAGTCGGATGTACTTTTGAAAAGTATAAAAAAAGGAATTAACGGCCAGAATCAACCCTGCCCTTCCATCCAGGAATCCCAGCTTTAAAAAATATATCTTGAAAAATCTGGCCTTGGCATGACCTATTGCTTTCAACAGTCCGCCCTTTTTTCCACGGCCATGCATTTCCTCGGCTGCTACCTGGGTATAATAATTGATTTTGTTTACATGTTCCTGCAAATTGGCGTATGGATAATGAATTATATCCCCGTTAAGCCTGCGGGTTTTTCCGCTGGTATGAAAACCGTAATGAGGACCGGAATGATGGGTTTCAATTTGATCCAGACGAAATACACGCAACAAATAATCAGGATACCAGCCGCAATGCTTGAGAAATCTGTCGAAATAAAATGAGGCACGTGAACAATAATAAGCAGCCAATTCGGGATCAAGACCCGCTTTAAATTCAGACAGTAAATTTTGCCGCAGGTTATCGGAAATGATTTCGTCCTGATCCAGGGAGACAACCCATGGAGTATTGATATGCCTGAAGGCGAATTCAAATTGTTTTATCGGTCCGGGCCAGGGATTTACCAAAATACGCGCGCCGTATTTTTCTGCTATTTCTATGGTTCTGTCACTGCTTTCAGAGTCGACGACCAGCACATGGCGGCAAAAAGAAAGACTCTTGATGCATCCAGCAATCCAGCGTTCTCCGTTCAGAGTAAGAACAAGTCCTGTAGCCGGAATTTTCATGACCAACTATCCTTTAAAAATTCTGGATATGGCTTCCAAAACATCATGGGCATCATCCATGTTCATTTTGGCCGATAAAGGCAGACTGACAGTTTGCCGGCCTATCTGGGTTGAAATCGGCCATTCGGAAGGATCCCAGCCAAAACGTTTTTGGTAATAAGAATGCTCGGGAATACTTAAATAGTGGACTCCGGTCCCTATGCCCTGTTCATGCATCTTTTGCAAAAATTCGTCTCTGTGCATTGCTGTTTTTTCATGTTCAATGAGGATAGTATACAAATGCAGGCCATGCCTGGTCCGGGAATCTATTTCGGCTGGCAGTCCAACCGGAAGGGAACTAAGTTCCTGATTATAAAAATCCCATATACTTTTTCTTTTTTCCCAATTCTTTTCAATCTTTTTGAGCTGGTGCAATCCCAGAGCGGCCTGTATATCCATCATATTGTATTTGAAGCCGCATTCTGTGACCATATAATGCTTGTATCCGGAATCCGAGAACCTGCGCCAGGCATCACTGCTCATGCCGTGCAGGGCCAAAACTTTAAGCCGCGAGGCATAATCATTGTTCGGTGTCAGTATCATGCCTCCCTCGCCGGTAACCAGATTTTTGGTCACATAAAAGCTGAAGCAGGCAAGATCTCCGAATAAGCCGCACGCCCTGCCCATATACTCGGATTCAATTGCATGCGCGCAATCTTCTATTACCTTCAGGGAATATTTTTCGGCTATATCCATAATTTGATCCATTTTACATGGCCTTCCGGCAAAATGGACGGGCAGGATCGCCTTGGTTCGTTTTGTAATTTTTTTAAGTATTTCTTCCGGATCAATATTCATGCTTTGCGAATCTATGTCGGCCAAAACCGGTGTCGCCCCGCAGTGAATAATTGAGTTTACGGTAGCGCAGAATGTTAAGGGCGTGGTGATAACTTCGTCGCCCGGCCCTACTCCCGCGGCTATCAGACTTAAATGCAGCGCGGCAGTGCAGGAATTGACGGCAATCGCATATTGCGCTCCGCGGTATTTTTTAAAATCTTCTTCAAAACGAGCGACCTTTGGACCGGTACCAATCCACCCGGTTTTGAGGCTATCCACCACTTCCGCGATTTCTTCCTCCTCTATCAGCGGAGAACCAAAAACCAGAAAATTATCTTTTTTGCGGACCGGTTCGAACATATTTATTTGCCGTCCATGAATTTAAGGACTTTTTCCCATATCTGATCCGCTGTTTCCTGCACGCTCAAAGAGGCGTCGACGACCGCAAATCTTTGCCGATGCAGACTGGCCCAGGTCAAGTAACCTTCCCTAACCCGATTGTGAAAGGACAGTTCCTCGGCTTCAAAGCGTCCTTCTTTTTGAGTCAGGTTATGCTTAACATTCCTGGCCCAGGCCCGTTTAAGCCCCAGTTCAGGCTTGAGGTCCAACAGAATAGTGCAGTCCGGCCACAATTTTTGAATGGCGACGTCGTTGAAACTGTGCAGGATATTCGGGTCTAATCCCCGTCCGTATCCCTGATAGACAATTGTTGAATCTGCGTAGCGATCTGAAATAACAACATGGTCTGAATTCAGAGCCGGCAGGATAACCTGATTAACATGCTGGGCCCTGTCCGCCATATATAGAAAAAGTTCCGCCTCGCGAGTAATATCCTTGTTTTCCATTGACAATAATATTGAACGGAGATCTGTCCCGAGTCTGCTTCCTCCGGGTTCTCGAGTAGCGAGCACCTGCTTACCGGTTGTCTCCAGTCTTTCCTGAAGCATTTTAACCTGAGTGGATTTACCGCACCCTTCTATTCCTTCAAAGGTAATAAACATTGCTTATCCTTTTTCTTTTTTATTTCTTTTTTTTCCGGCGGCGGAGTGGGTTCGGGCCAGTAGAGATAACGCCCCAGAGGACGATTGAATTTTGACCAGCTGTCTTTTTCATCCTCCTGCCCGGCAAAGATATTGGAAACAGTATTCATTTTGGCGTCCAGATTGTCCGCGTAATGCAGTACAAAGGCTTCCCGGGTCTTGGGACGTTTTGGCGAACCGAACTCATATTCACCATGATGACTGACGATTATATGTTTTAAGTGCATGATAAGCTTCGGATCCAAATCCTTGCCGCGGGTTAGATAAGGCTCAAGAACCTGCAGACCCAGAACAATATGGCCAAGCAATTTGCCTTTATCCGTATATTCCCGGCTTAGACCGGGCGAAATTTCAAATGCTTTGCCCAAATCATGCAGCGCGGCGGCGAGAAGGAGAATATCACGATCCAAATCCGGATAAAGATCAGCACAACTTTGACAGATGCGGCAAACGGACAATGTATGCTCCAAAAGACCGCCCAGATAAGCGTGATGAATGCTTTTGCCCCCGGGCGCGTTCAACATGGGCTGCTTTATTGCCTCGTCCCTGAAAATTCGCCGATACAGATTGCGCCATGGTTTATAAGTAAGATTGGCATGCAGCAAGTCGCATAATTGTTTGTATAATTCTTCCGGTGGTACACTGGAAGAGGGCATGAAATCTTTTATGTCCACGTCCTTAAAGTCCACGATATCCAGACGCTCCACGTTTATTTGCAATTCCTGGTTGAACGCCTGAACCGAGCCGTTAACCAAAACGATTGATTCCGGTTCGAGTTGCGCGTAATTCTGGCTGGCCGGACTCCAGATCCGTCCACTTATTTCCCCGCTTTTATCAATTAATAAAAGTTGCCAGTAAGGTCCGTTTTTGGCCTGAGCCATATTTGCGCTTCCCAGGGCAAATAACTCTTCTATCCGCTGACCTTCGCGCAGATTGTTCACATATATTTTTTTGCTTTTCATCTGTTGCCAATCCCGTATGCATGCGTTAATGCCCCAAGTTAGCCAACTTAATAAACAATGCCGGGCTAAAGGGGGTGATTGAAAAGGATTTCGCTATTCGAAATTCTTAGATTAAGGCAATAAAGTCAATAAGCTAACCAAGCGTGAGTTACATGGCAAGCATTTATTTCTTTGCTGTAAAATAGTTAAAAATCAGAGAAGGATATGAGTAAGAAAAAGGGTCAGACCCAAGTTACGGTATATCAGGACTGGTGCAAAGGTTGCGGGATATGTGTGGCATTTTGCCCGGGCAAAGTTCTGGAGTTCAACAACCAGGGCAAGGCGGAAGCCGCCCATCCGGAGGAATGTATAAACTGCGGTTTTTGTGAACTCCATTGTCCCGATTTTGCTATTTCCGTCCGCCCCAAAGAGGAAATTACTCCTTATGAAGCTTATAACGGCCGGAATAAAGAAAAAGACAGAGGCATAAAAAACGCTGATCAGCAAGACAAGAATACAAGCCAAGGGTAGGATGATTATGGCCGCAAGCAAAAAGAAAAAAAATACGCAAATGTTTGCCTTGGGTAACGAGGCCGTAGTCCAGGGAGCTTTACTGTCCGATTGTTCCTTTTTTGCCGGGTACCCTATCACTCCATCCACGGAAATAGCCGAGGGGATGGCTTCCAATTTGCCGCATACCGAAAACGGAGTATTCATTCAGATGGAAGACGAAATTGCCGGTTTGGGAGCAGCAATTGGAGCTTCGCTGGCGGGCAGGAAAGTTATGACCGCTTCTTCCGGTCCGGGATTTTCCCTTATGCAGGAGCATATTGGCTACGCGTGCATGGCGGAAATTCCCCTGGTACTGGTGAATGTTATGCGGGCCGGACCAAGCACCGGGCTGCCTACAAGCCCGGCTCAGGGCGATGTCCAACAAGCCCGGTGGGGAACACACGGCGATCATCCCATAATTGTCCTTTCCGCGTCCAATGTCCAGGAATGTTTATCCATGACGGTTACCGCATTTAATTTTGCCGAAAAATACCGGACCCCGGTAATACTCCTTTTAGACGAAGTTACCGCGCATACCCGGGAAAAAATAACCATTCCCCAGAAAACGGAACTTACTGTTTTTTCCCGCATCACTCCGACCATGCCTCCGGAATGGTATATTCCTTATGAAGAAACCATGCGCGGCGTTCCAACAATGCCGCCTCTGGGATACGGCTACCGTTATCATGTAACCGGACTTACCCACGATGATCACGGGTATCCCACATCTCAGCCAAAAGAAGTCAACGGTTTTATGGAGAGGATTTTCCGAAAGATTGATCAGTATTTCTATGACATACAACTGGTTGATAAAATAGAAACCAAAGACGCTGAAGTTTGTGTTGTCGCCTACGGATGTGTTGCCCGCTCCGCGGAACTCGCCGTTAGCGAAGCGCGTGAGAAAGGCATCAAGGCCGGATTGCTCAAATTAAAGACCCTCTTCCCATTTCCACGTCCGGCTGTTGAAAAAATGGCCCGTCAATGCACTACTCTGATTGTTCCGGAAATGAATATGGGACAAATGTCGCGCGAGGTGAAAAGAGTTAACCAGAACTTTTCTCAGATCAGCACCCTGAATCGGGTTGACGGAAAAATCATCACCCCGGGTGAAATCCTCAAACTTATACAAAAAGGATAATCCATGGCTGAAGTAACCAAGCTTATTCACAAATATCTTCGGCATACGAAAAAATTCCCTCATGTATATTGCCCGGGATGCGGTCACGGCATCGTCCTTGGTTCTCTCATCCGCAGCATACATGCTTTGGAATTGCAAAAGGATGACGTTGTTTTGGTTGCCGGTATCGGCTGTTCCGGCCGAATGGCCGTATATGTCGATTTCAACACGGTTCATACCACCCATGGTCGGGCCCTTACTTTTGCCACGGGCATAAAATTGGCCAATCCAAAGCTGAAAGTGATAACCGTCATGGGAGATGGGGACGCTATGTCCATTGGGGGAAATCATCTTATCCATGCCGCCAGGCGCAATATCGGAGTTACCGCCTTAATTCTGAATAACGGCATCTACGGCATGACCGGCGGACAGAGTTCATGCACTACTCCGCAAGGCTCGTTTTCCACTACAGCCCCGTTTGGGCATATGGAACATGACTTTGACCTGGTCAAACTGACAGAAGCCTGCAAAGCCAATTTTGTCGCCAGGACAACGGTCATGCACGCCAAACAAATGGACGAACTTTTAAAAATGGCCATTGATCGTCCGGGGTTCAATCTTCTGGAAATCATGACTCCCTGCCATACTCAGTACGGTCGTAAAAACGGTTTTAAAACTCCGGTGGATATGTACAAATGGT
>JBNJHA010000060.1:0-6426 GCA_051748085.1 Thermodesulfobacteriota bacterium | reverse complement strand
ATCGTCCGGGGTTCAATCTTCTGGAAATCATGACTCCCTGCCATACTCAGTACGGTCGTAAAAACGGTTTTAAAACTCCGGTGGATATGTACAAATGGTACAAAAAAAACGCTGTCTCCTATGAAAAATATAATGAACTTCCTGCGGAAAAAAAACAGGGGCGCTTGCCTATAGGTATTTTTGCCCAAAATGACTTGCCCGGTCTGGAAGAAAAATATGAAAGTTTGCGTCAAAATCTGGCCGGAGGAAATAAAAAATGACACCCAAAATGGATATCGATCGTTTTGAAATTCGCCTTTCCGGGCTCGGCGGTCAGGGCATACTGACCCTGGGCAAAATAATGGGCCAGGCACTGGCATTGGAACACGGACTGAATGTGACCCAAACCCAGAGCTACGGGCCCGAGGCCCGGGGAGGTGCCAGCCGTTCGGATTTAGTGCTGAGCACCGAAACAATCAGTTACCCAAAAACTCTTAATCTGGACATGCTGGTGGCGCTCAGCCAGGAAGCATGCAATCAGTATTTTCGAAATTTGAAAAGTGACGGTCATTTGGTAATTGACACCTCACTTGTCAATCAAACCCCCACTAATAATTACTGGGGATTGCCGTTTACCAGGCTGGCCAAAGAAAAAATAGGCCTGGTTCAGGCGACAAATATCATTACACTTGGCGCATTAACCCATTTTCTGCCTTTTATGCAGCCGGCTGCGGTAAGAAGAAGCCTTAAGGCCACTTTGCCCGCAAAAATTCAGGAAATTAACCAAAAGGCTTTTAATCTGGGCTTAAATCAGGCCAAGAAAGAATATCCCTCGGCAGGCAAGTCATGGTCGTTTTCTTAACCAATGATGATGGAATTCACGCCCCGGGACTGCGCAATTTATATAATGCTTTGCGCAGCGCAGGACTTGAAGTTGTTGTTGTCGCTCCTCTGACTGAGCAAAGCGCGGTCGGGCATTCAGTGACCATTTTTTCGCCGGTAAGAATCAGAGAGATCCGGGAGAATAATTTTTTTGGGATCGGCCTCTCCGGAACACCGGTGGACTGCGTAAAATGGGCCCTGACCTACTACCTGCCATCCGCTCCGGATCTGATTGTATCCGGAATTAATAATGGAGCTAATGTTGGCGTGGACATCCTTTATTCCGGAACGGTTTCCGCCGCGACCGAAGGCGCTCTGGCCAGCATACCGTCAATGGCTGTCTCGCTGGATAATTTCCTGCCAGAGAATATGCAGGAAGAGGCCAATTGGACAAGTAATCTGGTTCAAAATTTTAATTGGGGATCCTTGCCAGAGAGATGTGTTCTCAATTTGAATTTTCCGGCCAGGGGGCAGGCCAAATCGCGAGGACTGCGTGTTTGCCCGCAAACGGATGCGACCTATGATGATTTTTATGATGAAAGAAAAGATCCGCGCGGACGCCCCTATTATTGGCTGGGCGGAAATATTCCGGCAACCAGGGTCAGCAAGGGGACTGACAGGGAATTGCTTAACGCCGGTTATACCACATTAACTCCGCTGAAATTTGACTTGACTAATTGGAAGGCCATGGAAATTATAAATGGTAATCTAGGCAAACAAGGAATATTGTAGGCTATAGTAGTCTCTCCCTTCAAGTTTTGTACTTGTTCACCAATTTTTTTCGTGTGCTGATAAGTTACCAAGTTTTTAATATTTAAAATCTATACAAGGAGATAACCATGCCACTAACCTCCCCCAGGGAAATGTTTAAAAACGCGTATAAAGACAAATTTGCAGTCGGAGCCTTTAATGTAAATAATATGGAGATAATTCAAGGTATTATTGCGGCCGGCGAAAAGCAGCAATCCCCCCTGATTCTTCAGGTTTCAGCCGGTGCCCGAAAATATGCCGGTCAGCAGTATATTATGCAATTAATGCAAGCCGCTCTGGAAGACACTGCTTTGCCTATAGTTCTGCATCTGGATCACGGACAGAATTTTGAAATCTGTAAAGAAGTGATCGATGCCGGATTTACTTCAGTTATGATCGATGGCTCACATTTACCTTTTGAGGGTAATATTGACTTGACCAGACAAGTGGTCGAATACGCGCACAGCAAGGAAGTCTGGGTCGAGGCCGAACTGGGAAGGCTTGCCGGTGTTGAGGACGAGGTGCAATCTGAGGAAAACGTTTATACCGATCCGGATGAGGCAGTTGAATTTATCGACCGTACAGGTTGTGATTCCCTGGCAATCGCCATAGGCACCAGCCATGGCGCTTATAAATTTAAAGGAAATCCCAAACTGGATTTTGAACGGCTGGAAACTATTTCCAATCGACTGCCCGGTTATCCGCTTGTATTGCATGGTGCTTCCTCGGTACTTCCGGAATTTGTGGACATGTGCAATCAATACGGCGGGGCCGTGGAAGGTGCAAAAGGTGTGCCCGAAGATCTTTTGCGCCAATCAGCCCAATCCGGAATATGCAAAATTAATATCGATACAGATATACGCCTGGCAATGACCGCGGTAATCCGAAAATATTTCCATGACAATCCTGATGTTTTTGATCCCCGCAAATATTTAGGAGCGGCCCGGAAAGCCGTGCAGGAAATGGTTGAACACAAAATTACAAATGTTCTGGGCTCATCCAGCAAGGTCTGATCATATCGTAATGAATCCGGCAACCATGCATCACATTTAAAAGTTCATCGAATATCTTGTGCGCATTTGCCGGAGGCCGCCCGGCTTTCTTATGCACTCGAAAAGGGTCAAGCATCACCGTCGGCAGGTATTGTAAAACCGCAGGCCGAAAGCACGGCTAGAAAAAAATATGTTAAACAAATATATAAATTTTAACATTTATTTTTAACTGCTTTGCATTCAGTAATATTTGTATTATGATTCTATAAAAAGGCTTGTTAAATATCCGCAACCATCAAAAAACATCTGAGTTTTTAAACAATTATTTACAACCTCTAAACATAAGGAGGAAATATGGCAATAAAAATTGGACTCAACGGTTTCGGCAGGATAGGACGGTATATGGCCAGACTTCTGGCTGACGATCCTCAATTGGAGCTTGTTGTGGTCAATGCTCGATCAGAGAACAACAGCCTTGCCCGCCTTCTTAAATATGATTCCGTGCATGGAATTTTTTCCGGAGATGTCAAGCCTAACGAAAAGGGTTTTATTCTTAACGGCAAGCAGGTACACACTACAAGCAAACCGGCAGGAGAATGGGTTTGGGGCGACTATGATGTTGATTTACTGCTGGAAACCACAGGCAAATTCCGGGACCGGGAAAGTTGCGAAAAGCATATGGCCTGCGGGGCCAAAAAAGTGCTGATTAGCGCTCCGGGAAAAAATCCGGACGTGACTATCGTGGTAGGCGTAAACGATCAGGATTTGCGGCCCGAACACAAAATTGTTTCCAATGCTTCTTGCACGACAAATTGTCTGGCTCCGGCGGTAAAAGTCATTAATGATAATTTTGGCATGCAGCATGGCATAATGACCACTATTCATTCCTATACAATGAGCCAGCGCATCCTTGACGGTTCGCACAAGGATCCCCGCCGGGCAAGAGCGGCGGCTATGTCCATGATTCCGACCACGACAGGAGCGGCCAAGGCTGTGACCCAGGTAATTCCGGAACTGACCGGCAAGCTCGACGGAATGGCAGTTCGCGTGCCTACTCCGAATGTTTCCCTGGTTGATCTGGTTGCTGAATTAAAAACAGGCACGGACGCGCAAAAAGTAAATACTGCGCTGAAAAATGCGGCTGAAGGGGAATTGAAAGGACCTTTGGGTTATACCGAAGAACCGCTGGTTTCGGTTGATTTCAACGGAAGCATACATGGGGGAGTGGTTGATGCCCTGACCACAACGGTTCTGGATGACACACTCCTCAAACTCATTGTCTGGTACGATAATGAGGCCGGATTTTCAAATCAGCTTCTGCGTCTGGCCAGGAAAATAGAATTCTAAAAACATAGATAGCATATACATTCAATCGTCCGGATTATAAACTTATAATCCGGACGATTGAAACAACAAAGTGTCTTTGACGCTATTCGTTGAGCAAATTTTTTGCTTCTCTTTCTTTCGGTCTGCGGTTTTCTAATGCACGCCAGAGAAGGATGCCCACCCCCTCCGGATTCGCTGACCTGGAGGAAGACAAAATGTCGTGCCGCGTAAATGATTAAGAACCAGCGGCGGCCCTAACCTGTTTCATATCGGTTATTCCCTGCAGTACCTTGAGGATTCCATCCTGCTTCAGGGACAACATGCCGTCCTTTACGGCCTGAGCGCGGAGTTCTTCGGTCTGTTTCCTGAATTTAACCATATTTTTGATGCCTTCCGTGGCAACCATCAATTCATGAATGCCTATCCGGCCTTTATATCCCCCCATACATTGCCGGCAGCCAACCGGACGATAAAGTTTCAATTCTTTTCCTCCGGCTTTTTTAAAATAGTCAACAAAACCAGGACCAAATTCATATAAAAGCTCCTGGATCTCATCTTTTTTGGGGGTATATTCCTCTTTGCAGGCGGGGCATAAAGTCTTTATCAGTCTTTGTCCCAGAACGCATAAAAGAGAATCGGCAAAATTAAAGGGATCCAATTCCATATCCAGAAGCCGGGTAATGGTCTCCGGGGCGGTGTTGGTATGCAATGTCGAAAATACCAAATGACCGGTAAGTGATGATTCGACTCCGATATGCGCGGTTTCTTTATCGCGCATTTCACCAATCATGATCACATCCGGATCAGCCCTCAGAAAAGCGCGCAACACCTTGGCAAAGGTCAGGCCAATCTTGGGTTTGACCTGTACTTGCCGAAGTCCGCTCTGGGTGATTTCCACCGGATCTTCAGCAGTCCATATCTTGCGTTCCGGAGTGTTAATATAACTCACCGCGGAATGAAGAGTTGTAGTCTTTCCAGAACCGGTCGGACCGACAACCAGGACCAGACCGTACGGAGAATGAACCATCTGCCTGAATTTTTTTAAATTATTTTCAGTCAGCCCAAGTTTTTCCAGAGGCAACGGTTTGCCGGAGGCCAGCAGGCGCAAGACCACATCTTCCTGATTTTCCACGGTAGGAAGAGTCGCCACCCGAAATTCGACGATTTTGTTTCTTTCCGGCAATTTTATCTTCATTTTACCATCTTGAGGCAGACGTCTTTCGGCAATGTCCAGATGGGCCATGATTTTTACCCTGGAGACAAGGGGCTTGGCCATGCCCAAACGTATTTTTCGAAATTCGTGGCATGTTCCGTCCACCCGAAAACGAATGGAACAGTATCTGGACTGCACATTGGGCTCTATATGTATATCCGAGGCATTCTTGCGCCAGGCCTCAACAAGCAGGGCATTAACCAGGCGTACCACTTCGCTGTCATGCTCACTGATTTCACCTTCACCCGCCTCGGAAACATCCTCATCAAATTCGCTTTCAATATCAATTTCATCGCCAAGAGCCGCTAAATCCTGATCCGTGCTCAATTGCCGATAAAAATGTTCTATGAATTGCTCTATGTCATTTGCCGTGGAAACTTTAGTTTCAATATTGCTTGTTCCGAAAATAAACCTGATTTCGTCCAATCTTCCAAGGTCGAAAGGATCGGACATAAGTACTTCTATACTTCGGCCTTCCTGGACAAAAGGAACCCAGCCGTATCGCTTGAGGAATTCCGGATCCAAGCGTCGTTTTTCAAAAATCTCAAACGGCGGTTCAACTGTCTGATCAAAAGCGACAAATTCAGTATCAAAATACTCAGCAAGCGATTTTCCAAGAATATTCTTGTCAACCTTTGCAAGTTGCAAAACTGCTTCATCAGGGTCAACACCTTCCTTTCTTGCCTTGATTAATGACTCATCAAGCTCTTGCCGGGAAATTATATTCCTGTGCAATAAATAGGAGTAGCGCCCTGTAGCTTCTTTACTCACGCAAACTTACCTGTTTTATCAGTTTAGTAACTATTCTCGACATAGAAGAACATTCAACGGATTTTTTGCCTGCATTTGTTGAACCCCACAGGCCGAAAACTTTAGATCACAAAAAAAGATGAACGAATACGATAACTTTAAACTAAAGGCCTTTTTCAGCAAATAGAATAAATAAACAAATCAATGTCTGCCCTTACAACCTATGCTAATTTTAAAACGATACAAAAGCCAACAAAAAAAATAAAGGGATCGTCCGGCTGGCTATTGTTAAGGTTAGTCAACAAGATTGCCGGATGATCCCTTCTCAATGCTTATCAATTTGTCAAAAATAAGCTATTTTTTTAGCCAAGGCATCATTTCGCGTAACTTTGCGCCTACTTCTTCTATTTGATGCTTCCGGGCTTTCTTGCGCATAGCCTTGAATGCCGGGGCATTGGCCTGATTTTCCAAAATCCATTCCCGGGCGAATTTCCCGTTCTGAATTTCATCCAGGATTTTACCCATTTCCTCTTT
>JBNJHA010000059.1:0-13770 GCA_051748085.1 Thermodesulfobacteriota bacterium | reverse complement strand
TTGTTTTCCGTACAGCCCGGTCCGATTTCTCGCTGCCTGCTTTGGATCCTCCATAGACTTGCGAGGCAGTCGTGGAAGCGACATCATAAGCTTTATCGTTATTTTTGAGGACGATATAGTAGGCATAGGAACGGGCTGCTATTGCCTGAGCCTCAAGGGCCTGCAACTCCCAGGACGGAGACATTTCTTTGGGAACCACGCCGAGGAGATATTTTTCAATTGGCAATCTATTGACCAGTACCGGTTTGTTATTCTCCTTAATAAGCAGAACATCTCCGGCATAACACTTGCCGGCC
Source organism: Thermodesulfobacteriota bacterium (assembly GCA_051748085.1). Lineage (GTDB taxonomy): Bacteria > Desulfobacterota > Desulfovibrionia > Desulfovibrionales > Desulfonatronovibrionaceae > CAYNNQ01. The sequence continues at coordinate 13,474 of JBNJHA010000059.1, read as the reverse complement.
AATTCAAACCCTTTTGAAACGGCTATTTCCACTTTGGGCCCAAGCTGTTTACCGGCAAGCCAAAAATTGCCCCTGGAAAAAGAAATGCTATGCTCACCGCGGTTTAAGGTAAAAATATTACCAGATGCGGAAATTTTTGCTTTCGCGTCAAAAATTATGTTTGCGGGAAATTTTCTGGTCAAACTAACCCGCACAAGAGGCTGGCTCTCTTGCTCATGAGCTGCATCCTGCTTTTGATCCTGCCCGGCTGTGTCCTTATAGCCCTCTTCTTTTATCCTATCCAGCATATAACGGACGGTGAATTTGCGGGGAGCCTCGGGAAAAAGCCGAATGTATGCCTTGAAGCTCCTCGCCGCCATTTCCGGTTTGTTAAGTTCATAATACAACATGCCGGAATTGAAATAGGCATTTTTAAGACCTGCATAATCCGGAAACTCATCTATGGCCCGGGCATAGAATTCAAGCGCTTTTTTCTTCTGCCCGACAAATAAGGCCAGAACATCGGCCATGCGAACCAAAGCCTTGGCGCGGATATTTTTCTGATCGGAATATTCATAAACCTGATTGTAAGTCTGCACGCATTCGAGAAATCTGCCCTGATTGAGATATGCCGAGGCTTTTTCCATTAGTGGACGCGGATTGAAATTAAGACAATAACCGCTTTGCACACCGAAAATTATTATAAAAACAATAGTTAAAAAAAGCCTCTTGGGCATTCAATGCTCCGTTTGGAGAAAATCGTTTAGGTCAACGGATATGCTATCAAAATCAGAGGAATCCACCCAAATCACGCCGGATTCTTTTTTAAACCAGGTTATTTGTCTTTTAGCATAGGCGCGGGTGTTGTTCAACCACATTTCTTTGCTTTCCTTCAAACTTGTATCCCCTAACAGATAACTCACCAGTTCCGCCCCGCCGATAACATTCAGCCCGGGAGCATCAGAGCCAAATTGTTCAAGTACCTGTTTAACTTCATTCACGGCACCCATTTCCAGCATACACTCGATTCTCCCCAATAGACGCTGTTTAAAAAACGTCCATTCATCCGGACGCAAACCAATCTTCAGGGCGTCATAATATTTGTTCTCTGTTTGCGACGCATGCCAGCTGGTAATTGTTTTTCCGGTGGATAGATAAACTTCCATTGCCCGGCAAACGCGCTGTTTGTCGTTAAAATGAATTTTTTGTGCGTATTCAGGATCAATACCGGCCAGCCTTTTATGCATCAATCTGGAGCCAAGTTCGGCATATTGCAGAGCAACTTGTCGTCTTACATCGGGTTCAACATCCGGAATCGGGGCCAAACCATATAAAAGAGAACGCAGATAAAAACCGGTTCCTCCGACTAATACCGGTAAAAGACCTTTTTGTCTTGCCGCATCAATTGTCTCCCGGGCCTTGCTGATGAACATTCCGGCATCCATCTGTTTACCGGCCGGCAAAAACCCGTATAAATAATGTGGACATCTTTTCCGTTCAGCTGAATTCGGCTGGGCTGTAATTATCGGCAATTCGCGATAAACTTGGCGGGAATCAAAATTGATAATCGCGATATTCTGTTTTTGGGATAATTCAAGGGCAAGCGAGGATTTGCCCGTCCCGGTCACTCCCATGATGCATAAAATTTTGGACAATGGCATAAACTGTAAATTGCAGGAGCTGTTAAAAGTAACTACTTGGCACCCAAAAAAATGCTATACAAATACGTATGCTTATCTATTTTTTTTATATTTCAGCTGGAGCTGTTTTTCAACGTTTTCCGGCACCAGGCCATTAATGTCTCCGCCCAGTTTAGCCACGTCCTTTATGATCGTGGAACTTATATACAACCATTTATAATCAGTCATCATAAAAACAGTTTGTATTTCCCGTTCCAGGCGGCGATTCATCAAAGCCATCTGAAATTCATATTCAAAGTCGGATACCGCCCGCAAACCCCGCAAAATGGCGCTGGCGTTTTTTTCCCGAGCGTAATCAATCAACAGTCCGGAAAAAGGCTCCACATAAACCCGCTTATCCTCGGAAAACACCTCCCGGGCCATTTGCACTCTCTGTTCAAGAGTAAAAAGAGGATCCTTGGGAGAATGATATGCCACTGCGACTATCACTTGTCCAAACACATCCAACCCGCGGCGGATAAGGCTCACGTGTCCATTGGTCAAAGGGTCGAATGTTCCCGGGTATATAGCTATATGGATCTTTTTTTCCATAGACACACCTTTGTTTGTCCGTATAATTTTTCTTTTACAGGTATTAACGCCTCCATAATCGGAGTCGGCAACTCAGACTCCATTTCCGCCTGAATCAGGGAACCGGAAGTTACCCAACCCTTATTCACGAGGCTTTTTAAGGTCGGCTGTAATATACCCAGACGATAAGGGGGATCAATAAAAACGATATCAAAAGGATTGTCCCCGGGTTTATTCAAAAAAGCCAAGACATCTTTGGCCAAAACCCGGCAAGTATCTTTTGCTAAATCTAAATCCCGCAAATTTTTTTTCAGAGTATTTACGGCGTTTCTGTTTTTTTCGATCAGGAGAGCATATTCCGCGCCTCTGCTCAAAGCTTCAAAAGCCAGGGCCCCACTGCCCGCGAAAAGATCCAGCACCCGTGCCCCTTGCCAGTTGATTCCGGATGATTCCAGAATAGAAAATAAAGACTCCCGCACTTTGCCGGTAGCAGGCCTGTATCCGGGTCCGGTACAGGTATTCAATCTGCGGCCCCTAAAACGACCGCTGATTATCCGCACTGTCTACTCCTTGTGTACGGATGCTATCAGCCGGCTTAAACCGGAGTTTATATCAAGCAATTCGTCCCGAATTTCTGTCTGATCAGTCCACGGCATTTTCTCGAGTTTGTCTTCCATTTTTTCAAGGGCAAAAATCTTACCCTTGGTCTCGCCCATAAGGTATTCCCAGTTGACTTCCCGCCTGGTCTGCTCTTTAGGCAGATGCGGTTCATATTTCTTGTCCGGCATAAGTTCGCATTCTTCCAGATATTCGGGAATATGCACGTCGAATCCAAAAATATTTTCAATCTCTTGCGCCAAAACTTTCTGGCCCTCATATTCGCCGTGGACAAGCAGAATTTTCAACCCCGGATTCTCAAAACAGGAAACCCAGTCCAGTATCTGCGATTGTCCGGCATGGGCCGAAAAACCATTAATGGTAAACACCCGGGCGTTTACCGCCAGCCGTTCACCCATAATTTTTATTTCCCTGGTCCCGTCAACAATTTTTCTGCCCGGTGTGCCCTTGGCCTGAAAACCGACAAAAACTATGCTTGCGCCCCGCCTCCATATATTATGACGCAGATGATGTTTGATCCGGCCCGCGTTGGCCATTCCACTGGCGGAGATAATAACCGCTGGGCCGCGCAATTCATTTAACCGCATTGAATCCTGGGCGGTTTCGGAAAATTCGAGATTCGGCAAATCCAACGGATTTTCACCGTTCTGCAGGATTTCCTTTGTCTGACTATCAAAATATTTTTGATTTTTCCTGAAAATCTCAGTTGCTTTTATGGCCAGAGGACTATCAAGAAAAACGGGTACTTCCGGAGGCAAACGGCCATCCTTATATAATAAATAAAGCGAATAGATTATTTCCTGGGTCCTTTCCACGGCAAATGCCGGAATTATCACCTTCTCACCACGCTCAAAGCTGTACTTGATCGCTTCAGCCAATTCATTGAGACTTTCATTCTCGTCTTTATGATTTCGGTTGCCGTAAGTTGATTCCAAAAATAAAAAATCAGCTTTTTCCACGCTGGACGGATCTTTCATCATTAATTGATCCGGTCTTCCGAGGTCCCCGGAGAAAACCAGCTTATATTCCTGTCCGTCTTCCTCGATCCATATTTCGACAAATGCAGAACCCAGTATATGTCCGGCATTTTTAAGTATAACCCGCATGCCCTTTACCGGATAAAATTCCTGCTCGTAATCCTGGACCTGAATCAGCGGCAGGGTTTTGTCCACATCTTCATGGGCATAAAGGGGATCAACAGGATTTTGCCCGTGCCTTGCCTTTTTCTTGCTCTTCCATTGCGCTTCCATCTCCTGAATATGCGCGCTGTCATAAAGCATTATCTCCAGCAAATCCCGGGTAGGCGGAGTTGTATAGATTTTACCCTTAAACCCTTGTTGCACCGCCTTAGGCAGCAGTCCGGAATGATCTATATGGGCATGAGTCAATATTATAAAGTCTATATTTTCGGGATCATATGGCGTCAAATCCCAATTTCTGGAATCAATTTCCCGATTACCCTGATGCATACCGCAATCGACAGCAAAGCAGATACCGTTGAATTTCATCATAAAGCAGGATCCCGTAACTGTGCGGGCAGCGCCCAAAAATTTAATTTGCAAAATCTCCTCCAGTATTATTTGCTTAGTTGCTCAGCAAAATTTGATTTCCAGGTCCGGCAAATTGTAATTGTGTACTGAATTTCCACGACTCTTCGCCGAACGAAAAGAATTTTTTGGGTTTTATCCGCCTAATATTCGCTAATATCCAGACCCGCGTCCGAATATCTGGCCCGGTAGCCAGTCAATTCGGACGGCAGGCGGGAGTCGTTTTTCTCTATCCAGGTCCATAATCTGTCCACTGCGTTTTTCATTCCCCCCGGCCTGGTTTCGATACGCAGACTTAAAAAAACACCGCGAAACTTTATATCAATAATTTCTTGTGAGAAATAAGCATCCTCTTTTTGCATTTCCTGCGCTTTGTCCTCCAACCTGTGAATGAGCGCTTCCATTCCTTCCAGACTGTTTTCCGCGGATAAAATACATAGATTGCCGCTATTCAACTTACCCATATGATCATAATTGCGCAGTATTTGAACAAGATAGCGCTGTATTGCCTGCTGAGCCCATTCTGACCAGAATTTCCCCTTGGTCAATTCCAGGATTTCAAACTTATCCAAGGCCAGCACAGCAACCCCCAGCAAGGCGTTCTTTCGTCCCTGCCTGTTTATTTCCTCACGCAGCGCGGTCTGAATTCCTCTTTGATTTTTCAAGCCGGTCAACGGTTCGATATCCAGCATCTTGCGCAGTTTGCCTTGAATATCCAAAAAAGAACGTCCGGATTTTAAACGCCATTTCAGTTCACATCCCAGATAAGGCCGAATAATATAATCATCGGCCGGCGTGTCACTTTCGCATATGGAAACAAGATGCCATTCTTCACCGATCAAAATAATATACGGACAAATTATTCTGCCTTTAGAGGCTCGTTGTTTGCAAATTTTGCAAAATTCCAAGCCGTCGATTCCAGTATTTTCCATGCTTGCCAGGACAAAATCAAAATTTTCATCCTCCATTTCAGTCAACCCTTTGAAATGGTTGGCCACAGATTTTACTTCATACCCAAAACTTTGGATTTCATTACTCATTTCAGAAGCAAGCAATTCGTCCGGTTCAACAATCAAAATTCTGGAGATGGGTTGTTCTTCGTTTATTTCATTTGTCATAATTTATGGTGCCGGTTAGGGCATGCGGGTTATTTTTTTCAAAACTGAAAATTTACGGTTATAACAACTTAAAATAAATACGAACACCTGCTGCGGTTCACTTCGCCTGGGTCCGAGAGGACAAAATGATTTATGTTTTTTATCCTCAATTGTTAATAACCACGATTACCGGATAATTCTTTTGTTTCCAAGATATTTTTTTGCCTTACAGTATACGGAAGTTCATTCCGTAAACTGGTTTCCATCCGGAAATTTTTGAATTTCCGGATAAGAACAAACTAGCCCTGCCCAAAAAGCGACGTTTTTATCTTGCTGCCTCGATCAGCCAACAGTTCATATCCGCAATATCCTTATCCGATATATTCGATAATTTATCTTTGTTTACCAAATTTAAACCACGGGAAAAGATCCGATTCTTGATTCGTTTGCAAATGATGAATAAAATAGTTAGATATATGCATTCGCTTTTATTAATTTGTGTAGACATCCATTTTAAAGTCTGCAAACCGTTTTCTACAACAAAAATACAACTCAAAACAGATTGCTTATGACCTCCCCACTTTCTTCGAACCCGGAACAAATTTTTCCTGAAAATGCTTTTGAGCTTGATAGCTCTGAAATTCCATGGCGTATCGCTCATGTAAAGAGCAGAAGGGAAAAGGCCCTGGCTTCTTTTCTGGCCGGGCATGACATTGCTTATTTCCTGCCGCTCATAAGAAAAAGACAGCCAAGCAAGGATAGAAAACGTTTTTCCATGGTTCCTATCTTTTCCGGTTATCTGTTTTTCAGAGCCGATAACGTGCAGCGCTATCAGGCGCTCACTTCCGGACAGATTGCCAATGTTATTGAAGTCAGAGACCAGGACAAACTTGTGCATGAACTTACGCAAGTCAAGGAGGCTTTGCAGGGAGAACTTCCCATATATCCTTACGATTATATTAAGGAAGGTCAGGAAGTAAGGATAACCAAGGGACCGATGAAAAATTTGCAGGGAATAGTGGACACCAAAAAAAATAATTATCGACTGATTTTAAGAGTCACCGGAATCCTGCAAGCGGTGGCTCTGGATATTGAATCGGACTGGGTTGAACCCCTGTAAATCAAATGCAATGAGTATCATAATTCAAACCGTTTTAAACCGGATACTCCGGAAAAAGAAATGCCGCAAATGCGGCAGAATTCTTACGCCGCAGGAAGCGAAACGGGGCAATATATGCACAAAATGCGAAGCCCGACAAAAAGACAAAGCTGAAGACAAAGGAGCCGAGGATTAATCCTCGCGTCTCCCGGAATCCACCATTATTTTACTACCAGCCACAAAGAAATAAACTTCCGAGCATAACAGGTTAAGTACCTTGGATACCATGGAAATAGTGACATTTGGCCTTGATCTTATCCGGAACATGAGCGTAATCATCGTTCTGGCTTATGTACTTACCTGCACTGGTTTTTTCATTCAAATAATCAAAAAGAAATTCACCATGCAGAAAATCTGGTGAACAAATTGAATCAGCAAAAGAAAAGAGGTGGGCATGGAAAATTATGACGTGGCAATCGTTGGACAGGGTCCGGCCGGTCTCTCCGCGGCCATCTATACAGCCCGGGCCGGGATGAGCACAATCATCCTCGGTTGCGCCCCGAAAGTGGCCGGCAACTATACCATAGATAATTATTTCGGATTTCCGGAGCCAATAACCGGAGACAAACTTATAGATCTGGGTAAAAAACAGGCCGAAAAATTCGGAACAACCCTGCGTTGCGAAAAGGTCCTGGCTATTCATTTTACGGAGAAAGCGAGCTTCCGGATCAAAACGGATACCGGAGAGTATCAGGCCAGGGCGGTAATCCTGGCCACCGGGGTATCCAGAGTCAGACCGGGTATAAAAAACCTCTCCGAATACGAAGGCCGAGGGGTGTCTTATTGTGTAAGCTGTGACGGTTTTTTCTGCCGCGACAAAAAAGTCATGGTAGTCGGCGAAGGCATTTTCGCAGCCAATCAGGCCCTGGAACTGAAAGAATACACCCCGCATGTTAAGATCTATACTCAGCTCAAAAAACCGACCATCACCCCGGCTTTCGAGACCCGGCTGAAAAAGGCGGATATTCCAGTTGTGGAAAAAAAGATCAAGAGTCTGGAAGGAGACCATATTCTGGAGCGGGTCCTTTTCCAGGATGGCACTTCTGAGGATGTCGATGGCCTGTTCGTGGCCATGGGCGAGGCCTCGTCCCTGGATTTTGCATACAGTTTGGGGCTAAGCAGAAACGGGGTGTTCATCGAGGCTGATCAGCAGCAGAAAACAAATATCCCCGGAGTATTCGCGGCTGGGGACTGCGTGGGCAGATTTCTGCAAATAAGCGTGGCCGCAGGCGAAGGAGCCATCGCTGGGAAAGAGGCCATAGAATACATAAAAGGGCTGGATGATTCGGACTAAACCGCTGTGCTTAAAAAATGGCAAGAAAATCGGTTTTGCTCAGTAAACTTTTTACGAAATCCAAAAAAGATTTGACTTTGCAGGACAATTGCATTAAAAAATTCGTTTCTGTTCACGGGCCAATAGCTCAGTTGGCAGAGCCCCCGGCTCATAACCGGACGGTCCCAGGTTCGAATCCTGGTTGGCCCACCATTTGTTTATTAAGGGAGTAATATTGCTTACTGCACCGAAATCATTCAACAAATTGCCCGATGCGGGGCTAAATGAAGCACAATGCTTCCTTGGGAATTAAACCGGGGAAGCTTTTTTTTTCTCCTATGCATTATAAAAAATTAATACAACACATTGAAAAAACAGCTCCTTTGCAGATTGCGGAAGATTGGGACAATTCCGGAGTGCAAATCGCGTCTGCCCGAAAGGAAATCGGACATCTGGCAATTGCATTGGATCCCTCATGGCGAACGATAAAAGAAGCTGTCGAATTGAAAACGGATTTTATACTCTGCCATCATCCATTAACGCTAAAACCTACTCTCCCCTCGCGTCTGGACACATTTCACCGGATACTGCGAACTCTGCTGGAACGGGAAACATGGCTTTACTCGGCGCATACCTCTCTTGATGCCAATCCCGAAGGCCCGGTAACCTGGCTGGCGGACTTGTTCAAGCTGAAAAATCTGAAAACAATCCATCCTTGTTGCTCGGTTCCAGCTATACGCATTGAATTCAATCCGTTATTGCCTTTCAATCAATTTCAACAATTTGCCGAGCAATTTGAAATCCTTGATTACCAACAAGATTCGGACCTTCGGATAAAGAACATGCTTCTCTGGCCGGATAAAAGACAAGATTTTGTCTCTTTTATATACGGCAAGTTCGCGGATGTGAATTACAGTATCACCCAACTCAATTTTCCGGTCAAAAAATACGGATTGGGTGTCTGCGGGAGGCTGGATCAGGAAATGGACACCGAGCTTTTTCTTAAGAAATTATCCCAAACAATTGAGCTCGCCACATGCCGTTGCATCGGCAATGCACCTGCAAAAATCAAAAAAATCGCTTATTGTCCGGGATCCGGAGCCGAATTTGCACAAGGTGCTTTCAGTTCTGGAGCGGATATTTATATAACCGGAGATGTCAAATATCATCAGGCTCAAGCTATTGAGGAGATGGGCTATGCCCTTGATGTTGGACATTTTATTCTGGAAGAGGAAATGATGCGTACGTGGTCCGTACAATTACAAGAAGAATTACCCGATTTGAAAATTTCATTCATTAAAGGGAAAGATCCCTTTGTCGCCCAAATTACTAATAGGTTTTAGCAGGAGGCCTTAAAATTGAGTATGTACATTGAACAGATAAAGAAATTAGTTGAGTTGCAGGAAATTGATACTGAAAAAATCAGCCTGGAAAAAAAGTTGGTGGAAGCACCCAAGTATATGGAAGAACTGCAAAAAAAATATGACGATGTAAAAAACGCCAAAAATGATCTCACGGAATCCGTGGAAATGCTGCGGAACCAGAAAAAAAAGCTGAAGGAAGACGCCGAGGAAGACGCCAACAAAATAAAAAAGAGCAAAAACAAATTGATGATGGTCGAGAACTCCAAGGAATACCACGCCATGCTCAGGGAAATGGACAGCATGGAAAAAACTAATCGTTTACGCGAAGAAGAACTATCACTGCTTATTGAAGATCTCCAGAATCAGGAAAGCAGACTTGAAGACATGGATCAGGAATTGAAGCGGCTGGAAGAAGAACTCATTCAACAGAAAGAGACCTTTAAGAGTGAAGAAAAGCAGATAAAGGATCGTATAAAGGTCCTGGCCAAACAGCGAGAAAACGCCTGTGCGAAAGTCCCGGCGCCGATTCTGTCCCGCTATAATTTTATCCGGGATCGCCTGAGCAATCCGGTTATAGTTTCGGTCAGCGAGGGCATTTGCAAGGGTTGCAACATCAGTATCCCTCCTCAAGATTTTATAGAATTGCAAAAAGGTGAACAAATTTTGAGTTGCCCCAATTGCCAGCGGCTCATTTTCTGGGAAGAACATTTTGTAAATTAATATTGTAACTTTTCAATATCTTAAGAAGTTCACCGCATTTTTTGCAGATATAAAAGCATTCACAATTATTCATCGCGTGGTTATACAGTTCTTATCCAAAAATTTAAAATTTCCGGATTTAGAAATATAATGTATCCGGATGAAAATTAAATAGGCTCTTCGACGGAATGCATGGATTTTTGCGAGTTATTCTCCTGATCCTTTTGATGCCGTGCTTTCGGTTCTGTATTTTCTAAGCCCCGCCAAAGGGGGATGCCTGCCCCCTTCGGCCTCGCTGGTTCCAAAGGAAGGCAATTTTTGTTATCGGCAATGCCAATTGGTTTGAGAGCCTGTTTTTTAGTTCCGTCCCGCGGTCCGTTTTCCCCCTTTTGGCAGGGGCAAGAAAATATACGAACCTTTCGTCAGGAACATCAGAAAGGATCACTCGAATAAAATCCACACCCAACGTCGAGGAACCATTAAATATTGGGAGTTGGACAGGTTATCGCCGGTCTTCGTTGGCGAAGGCGGGAGGAAAGTCCGGGCTTCACAGGGCAGGACGCCGGGTAATACCCGGCAGGAGCGATCCTGGGAAAGTGCCACAGAAACAAACCGCCCGGCGTTCAGTTTATATGCATCTTTCATATATTCAACACAAAAAAACATGCATATAAACTGAGCGCCGGGTAAGGGTGAAAAGGCGAGGTAAGAGCTCACCAGTTGCCGCGGCAACGCGGCAAGCTAGGCAAACCCCGTTCGAAGCAAGGCCAAATAGGGAGACGTTAGAGACCGGCCCGGTCGAAGTCTCCGGGTAGGCTGCTGGAGGCGGGAAGAGATTCCCGCCCTAGAGGAATGATAATCATCGACGGTTCGTTTGAGCCTGTCGAAACAGAACCCGGCTTATAGTCCGACTCCCAAATAAATTAATCCAATTCAGGACACCAGAAAATCATGCATACATGGGCCATCGTCCTTGCGGCCGGCAACAGCACAAGACTTTGCGCTAACGGTATCCAGGAAAAAAAACAATTTATCGAATACCATAATCAACCCGTATACTGGAAAAGCATTGCAACCCTGGCCAACATTCCTTTTATTCACGGCATTATACTCGCTTTTCCGGATAAAGACTTTTTGACCAGATGCAGCGAAGCCGATAAACTGCATAAAAAAAATGCTCCGCGATTAAATCTGTTATACGCCCGGGGAGGTAAAGAACGCCAGGATTCAGTATATAACGCGTTACGGATCTTGCCGGATAACTGCTCGCATGTCTTGGTTCACGATGCCGCTCGCCCTTTTTTTTCTCCCGCATTGGTTAGTTCTTTGTTGAAAAATTTTTCTCCGGAAAATGACGCAATTATTCCGGTCTTGCCATGCAAAGACACTATAAAAACACTTTGCGGCAATATGGTAGAAAAAACATTACCCCGAAAAAATCTCTGCAGCGTGCAAACTCCGCAATTTTTCTCAAAAAAAATACTCTTTAAAGCTCATGAAGAAGCACGAAAAAATCAATTCCTGGGAACGGACGATGCATCGCTGGTTGAACAGATCGGGGGAAAAATAAAAACCGTTTTCGGTGAAGAAAACAATCTCAAACTTACGACCGCGGCTGATATCAAACATCTTAAAAGCATAAGGAAACCTCGAATGTCGCACATCTCCGGATTCGGGTACGATGTACACAAATTTGGCGGATCAAAACCTATGATTCTTGGGGGAATACCCATCCCGAACGGACCAGCGATTGAAGCCCATTCGGACGGTGACGTACTTATGCATGCCTTGACGGACGCAATTCTGGGCACTCTTGGAATGGGAGACATCGGAGATTATTTTCCGGATAGTGATCCACACAACGAAGGCAAAAGCAGTTCTATCTTTGTGGCCGAAGCCCTGCATCTAGCCGAAAAAAAAAGGCTTATCTTGACCCACATCGATTTGACCATTATAACTCAAATCCCTCGGCTTACTGAATATAAACCGCTTATTAAAAAAAATATCCTGGGCATCACGGGTCTTGCAGAAGATCAAATAAACGTGAAGGCTACAACCGAGGAAGGATTGGGCTTTACCGGGAAAAAAGAAGGAATAAAGGCTGTTGCTCTGGTAACGGCTAAAAAAGCAGAGGAAAAAGATGATCTTATATAATACTATCGACAGGGAAAAACAAGAATTCATTCCGTTGTCCAACAACAAGGTCAAAATGTATGCCTGTGGCATAACTGCTTATGATTATTGTCATATCGGCCATGCCCGTTCAACCGTGGTCTTCGACGTATTGGTCCGCTATTTAAGATTTTTGGGGTATGAACTGACTTTTGTCCGCAATTTTACAGATGTCGATGACAAAATAATCAATAAAGCCACCGCCGAAAACGAAGATCCGAACAAAATCGCGGATAAATTTATTCAAGCTTACTATCAGGACATGGACCGCCTGGATATACTTCGGGCAGACATTGAACCTAAGGCAACCGAACATATCCAGGACATGATCGACCTGACCCGTAAATTAGAAGAAAAAGGTTACGCTTACGCCACGGATAGCGGAAATGTGTATTTCCGGGTCAGGAAATACACAGATTATGGAAAACTTTCCGGCCGAAATATTGAAGAACTCAAATCCGGTATACGAGTAGATCCCGGAGATGAAAAAGAGGATCCCCTGGATTTCGCCCTATGGAAATCAGCCAAGCCCGAGGAACCCAAATGGGACAGCCCCTGGGGAGCGGGACGGCCTGGCTGGCATCTGGAATGCTCGGTAATGAGCGAAAAATATCTGGGGCTCCCTCTGGACATCCACGGCGGCGGACAGGACCTGGCCTTTCCCCACCATGAAAACGAACGGGCCCAGAGCGAGGCAGCCGAGGACAAGACTTTCGCGAGATACTGGGTGCACAACGGTTTTGTCCGCGTGAACCAGGAAAAAATGTCCAAGTCCCTGGGAAATTTCATCACCATCCGGGACATTTTGGACAACTTTCAGCCGGAAACCCTGCGCTTTTTTCTCTTGACCAAGCATTACCGCAGCCCACTGGATTACTCCACCGGAGCAATGGAAGAGGCGGAAAAAGGCATAAAAAGAATTTACTCCGCAAAACAGCTTGTTGAACGTGAACTGCACAAAGAATCCTGGAAGAAAAGTCCTTTTCCCGAGGAACTCATGGACGATCTGGTGGAAATCGAGAATAAATGGCGGGCGGACATGGATGACGACCTGAATACGGCCGGAGCTATTGGCCAGATATTCAACCTGGTCCGCCTGGCCAACCGGGTCGTGGAAGACAAAAAGCTGCGCAAAAGTGAAAGCGCCCGGGATTTTTTCATGCGCATCCTGGCGGACTTTCATTCCTGGAGCCAGTCCCTGGGTATTCTGGGGTCTGATGCATCCAGCTTTCTAACCGACTTGAAACTCCTGCAGGCCAAGAGAAAAGGACTGAACGCAGCCCGAATAGACAGTCTGGTTTCGGAACGAAGCGAGGCTCGGCAGGCCAAGGACTTTTCCCGGGCGGATGAAATTCG